>JBGTRP010000010.1:0-25669 GCA_041940685.1 Acanthopleuribacteraceae bacterium | reverse complement strand
GCGTTCCAGCCCCTGGGCCTGGACGCGGGCATTGCCAAATTCGACCTGACCCTCGTATTGGAGGAAAACGAACAAGGCCCGTTGGGGGGCATCGAATTCAGCACCGATTTGTTCGAACCCGAAACCGTGACGCGAATGGCCCGTCACCTCGTTCAACTCCTGCAAAGCGCGGCCAACCATCCCGAGCGCGGTATTTGGGAATTGGATTTGATGACCGCGGAAGAGCGCGGGCGCGTCCTCGCATGGGCCGGGACCGAACAGGAGTTGGCCGCTCCAGTCAGCCTCGTGGAATGGTTCGAGTCGCGGGCCTCAGCCACTCCGGACGCCACGGCGCTGGTCCATGGAGACGCCCGTCTCAGCTATTCGGCTCTCAATGACCGGGCCAACGCCAAGGCGCATTGCCTGCAAAACCATGGGCTGAGGGAGGGCCAATTCGCCGCGCTTTTCATGGAACGCACCCCGGATTTGGCGGTGAGTATTCTCGGGATATTGAAAGCCGGCGGCGCCTACGTGCCCATTGATCCGGCTTACCCGGAGGAACGGGTGGCCTTTATCCTTGAGGACACGGGCGCCGGCATGATTCTCGCCGACCGGGACACAAGCGTCCCCACTGGTTTGACCCGCATCGACCCGCAGCCCGGTTTACCGCTCCCCCATGCGCCCAACCTGTCCCTTGGGGTTCGACCGGGCTCCGGAGCAAGCGCCTACGTGATTTATACATCCGGTTCCACCGGCCAGCCTAAGGGCGTGCTTATCCGCCACCGCCAGGTCACCCGCTTGTTGCGCGCAACCGAGGCAAAGTTTGATTTCCAAGCCGAGGATGTGTGGACGCTTTTTCACTCGGCCGCGTTTGATTTCTCGGTGTGGGAGCTTTGGGGCGCCTTACTTTACGGCGGTAGCCTGGTTTTCGTGCCCTACCTCACCAGCCGCTCGCCGGAGTCGTTTTTCGACCTGTTGCGCGAACGGTTCGTCACGGTGCTCAACCAGACGCCGTCCGCCTTCCGCGGCTTGGTCCGCGTGGCGCGGGACCGGCCGGCGCAAGCGGATCGCCATGCGCTTCGTTGGGTGATTTTTGGGGGCGAGGCGCTCGACCTGGAGTCTCTCCGTCCTTGGGTCGAACAATACGGCGATGCGCGGCCCCGCCTGGTCAATATGTACGGCATCAGCGAAACCACCGTCCATGTTACCTTCCGCCGCATTCGGCGCGCCGATGTGGAGATGGCGGCCGGCTCGGTGATCGGCGAGGCGCTCGCGGACTTGAGAGCGCTGATTTTGGACCGGCGCCTGAGACCGACCCCAACCGGCATCCCGGGCGAATTGGTGGTCGGCGGTCCCGGTTTGGGAGCGGGGTACCTGGGCCGGCCCTCCTTGACCGCCTCTCGCTTCGTACCCGATGCCTTCGGTAAGCGTCCCGGCAAGGTGCTGTACCGCTCGGGCGACCGGGTGCTTCGCCGCGTCGCGGGCGATATGCTGTATTTGGGCCGCATCGATGCTCAGGTCAAAATCCGGGGATTCCGCATCGAGCCGGGAGAGATCGCGGCCGCTTTGGAACGGAGCGACCAGGTGACCGCCAGCCTGGTCCATGTGCATGAGGATCGGCAAGGGGAAAAGCGGCTGGTGGCCTACGCGGTCTTCCGGGAGGGGAAGAAAATGGACGCGCTTTCCCTGCGAAACCAGCTCGCCACGACCTTACCCGATTATATGGTTCCCGCGATCATTGTTCCCCTGGAGCGCATTCCCCTTACCTCCAACGGCAAAGTGGACTGGAAGGCCCTGCCCGATCCCGATGAGGGCCGCCTCGCCATTCAGGACCAATACCAGGCCCCCACCGATGAAATCGAGGAGGTTCTGGCGCTCATTTGGCGTGAGGTTTTGAACATGGACCGCATCGGCGTCCACGACAATTTCTTTACCCTGGGCGGCGACTCCATACTCAGCATCCGCGTGCTCGCATTGGCCAAGGAGCGCGGCCTGAGCTTCACGATGCAATCCCTGTTTCAACACCAGACCATCGCGGCGCTCGCGGAGGCGCTTCGTAGCATGGGGGGGGACGAGGCGTCAGGAGAAGGATCCGCGGCCCCATTCTCCCTGCTCAAACCCGCCGATCGCGCCCGCATGCCGCAAGACCTGCTGGACGCCTATCCCCTCGCCATGATGCAGGTGGGCATGATCTACCACATGGAAATGCGGCGTGAGGATCCTCCCTACCACAATGTGGATAGTTGGACCTTAAAGCTGGATTTCCAGGAAAAACCTTTCAGGCTCGCGGTTCAACACGTGGTCGACCGCCATCCCATCCTGCGCACCGCATTCGATTTCACCCGCTTCAGCGAACCCCTGCAGTTGGTCCACCCAAGGGCCTTGTTGGAAGTGCCGATCGAGGATTTGCGCGGCTTGAGCGCCTCGCAACAAGAAGCAAAGGTGAAGGCGCTTTTCCAACGGGAACGCACCAGGCTCTTCGATTGGACACGGCCACCGCTGCTACGGCTCCATGTGCAACTGCTGGACCCGCACCGCATTCAGCTCACCGCCACCGAGTTCCACCCTATTTTCGACGGCTGGAGTTACACTTCTACCCTGGCCGAGATGTTTCACGCCTATTTTCACCTGCTGGAGCAGGGCGCCCTGCCTGAAAGCGAGCCTATTGCCTCGGCGTTCCGGGACTTTGTGCGCCTGGAGCGCCAGGCGCTGGAGAGCGAAGCCAGCCAAGCCTTTTGGCGCGAGCGCCTGGCGGGTTTTCAACCCCGGCCCTTGCCACTTCCGGAGAGAAAAGAGCAGCCGGAGGGTCCGCTTTCCAACCACATGGAATTGTGTAAAGTCGAGCCCTCCGTCACGGATGGTTTGCAGGCCTTTGCCCGGCGCGAGGCCCTGCCTTTCAAGAGTATTTTGCTGGCCGCGCATCTGCGGATGCTAAGCGTGCTCACCGGCGCCGCGGACCTGGTCACCGGCATATCTTCTCATGGAAGACCCGAGTCCAAGGGCGGCGAGGAGGCGCGCGGCCTGTTCCTCAACATGCTCCCCTTCCGCTTTCATTTGACCGGTGGGACATGGCGCGATTTTGCGCGTGAGGTTTTTAAGCTGGAGCTGGCCATGATGCCGCATCGGCGGTTCCCTCTGGCTCGGATCCAAGAGGATCATGGCGGGGGCGTGCTCTTCGAGGCGGCCTTCAATTACGTGCATTTCCATTCCGCGGAGGAGGTCTTCACCACCCATGGCGTGATCCTGGAAAAGGGCCAAATTTGGGAGCCGGCCCATTTCCCCCTATCCGTCACCTTCAGCCTCAACCCTGTCAGCCATGACCTGAAAATCTATTTGGGATGGGACGAGAAGCACTTCGATGATCGTGGAATCGAAGCGGTTCTCAGTTACTACCGCGCGATTCTGTCCGCCATGGCGCAAGATGGGTCGGCCCGCTATGACGGCCGGGATTTCCTGCCGGATGAGGTCCGGAGACGGCTGTTGCAAACCTGGAACCAAACCCAAACCGAGGAGGCCGAGCCCGCTCGCATCCACGACCTTTTTCAAGTCGTGGCTCATCGGGACGGAGACGCGACCGCGATTGCCATCGAGGGCCGTCATTTGAGCTACGCCGCCCTGGAACGGCGCACGCGCTGCTTGGCCGCCAAGCTGCGGGGCTTGGGCGTCGGAGCGGAAACCCCCGTGGGCGTGTGCCTCCCGCGTTCCCCGGAAACCATCATCGGCCTGCTTGGAATCTTGAGCGCGGGTGGCGCATACCTGCCGCTCGATCCGGTCTACCCGGGGATCCGCCTGGCGGATATGTGGCGCCAAAGCGGAGCGCGGGTGTTGATTTCCCATTCTGGCGCGCCAGAATGGCTAACCGATTGCGGTTCGAGCGCGGCGGTCGTACACCCGGAGACCCTTCACGGGAGCCCAGAAAAAGATTTTGACGAAGGTAGGGGCGTCGTCGGGGCGGACAGCTCCGCCTACCTGATTTTCACCTCGGGTTCGACCGGCAAGCCCAAGGGCGTGATGGTGGGGCATAGGGGCTTGTGCAACCTTGCCCGCGCGCAGAGCCGTGTTTTCCGCGTTCAGCAGGACAGCCGGGTCCTGCAATATGCCGCCCTGAGTTTTGACGCCTCGATTTCGGAAATATTCATGGCCTTGGTCAAGGGCGCCGCATTGCTGATGGCTCGGGAGGAACTGATGCTACCCGGCCCCGCCTTTTCCGGGTTCCTTCGATCGCGGATGGTCACCCACCTCACCTTAAGCCCCTCGGTGCTCGGTTTGACGCCGCCTACCGCACTTCCCAATTTGGTTTCTCTCATTTCCGCCGGCGAGGCATGCAGCGCGGAACTTTGCGAGGTCTGGTCAAGGGACCGGCGATTCTTTAATGCCTATGGCCCCACGGAAGCCACGGTTTGCGCCACCATCTCGAGCCATAGCCATTCCTCGGGCAAACCCGCTATCGGGACGCCCATGGCGAACATGCGGGTTTACCTGCTGGATTCGTTCCTCCAGCCCGTGCCAATCGGCACGATTGGAGAGCTGTACCTGGCGGGCTTGGGCCTGGCGCGCGGTTATGTAGGAGCGCCGGTTCCGACCGCATTGGCGTTCCAGCCCGATCCCTTCGGCCCGCTCCCAGGTGGGCGGCTTTATGCTTCCGGCGATTTGGCCCACCGATGGAGCGACGGCTCCATTCATTATCAAGGCCGAAAGGATCAGCAGGTCAAGCTGCGCGGTTTCCGAATCGAGCTGGAAGAAATCGAGCGCGTGCTTGGCCGGCATCCCGCGGTTCGGGCCGCGGCCGCCAAGGTTCACCAATCGACCGAGGGCGATCGGGTCCTAGTGGCCTTCGCCGTACCCCGAAACCCGGAGTCCCCGCTGGACGCCGCCAGCCTGAAACAACATCTCGCCGCGGCCCTGCCCGAATACATGGTTCCAGCCGCCATCGAGAGGCTGGCGGACTTGCCGCGCTCGCCTAGCGGAAAACTGAACCGCGAGGCCCTGCCCGAACCCAAGTACCTGGCCACCCGTTCGGAAAAAGGTTACCTGGCCCCTCGCAATGCCCTGGAACGGGAAATCAGCGAGGTCTGGCTGGGGGTTTTAGGGGTCGACCGGGTGGGCGTCCACGACAACTTCTTTGACCTCGGCGGCAACTCCCTGCGGCTGGTCCGCTTGCAATCCAAGCTCGCCGAGGCGCTCAACCGGAATATCCCCATTCTGGACCTCTTCAAATTCGCCACCATCTCGACCCAGGCCGAAGCATTGGCCCGCGAGAAGGACGCCAAGCTCGACCTGAACAAAATGGAGGACAGGGGAAGGATGCGCCAAGAAGCCTACGAGGACTGGGGACCGGAGAACGATCTGGAGATGGAAGCGACCAAGGCCCGTCCGGATACCCGGGCCACGACCGGACAAAGCCAAGAAGCGGGCCTTACCGAGTTGCAGAGACTGCTTACCGAGGTTTGGTGCGAGGTGCTCGGCGTCCCGACCGTGGGGCCCAACGACAACTTTTTCGAAAAGGGCGGCAGTTCTTCCGCCATGCCCCGCATGCAACAAACTATTCGCAAGATCCTAGGCCGTGAGATCGGCCTCTTGGACCTTTTCCGCAACCCAACGATTGCCGACCTGGCCCGCTTCATGGGCGACGGCCCCACCAGCGGCCGTAGCTTCGAAACCAGCATGCAGCGGGGCCAGCAACGGCAAGCGGCATTCGACCTGTGGGGAGACCCCTAAAGACCGTAACGGAGGAAGTTTCATGACCAAGATGAGTGAGAAAGATTTTCGCAGGAGCGTGGCGATCATCGGTATGTCCGGACGCCTGCCGGGCGCCCGCAATCCCACCGAATACTGGGAGAACTTGATCAACGGCGTAGAGTCGGTGGAGCTGATTCCGGATGAGGAGTTGCTTAAGGCAGGGCGCACGAGAAAAGCGCTTCAGCATCCCCTGTTCGTGCGCAGAGAAGGGTACATCCAGGACCACGACATGTTCGATGCCCATTTTTTCGAAATCAACAACCTTCAGGCGGAGGTCATGGACCCCCAGCAACGGGTCTTCCTGGAGTGCGCATGGGAGGCCATGGAAGAGGCTGGTTATGACTGCGGCGGCTACGAGGGTCGGGTCAGCGTCTTTGCGGGCGAAAGCGTAAACGGTTATGTGTTGAACGTGTTAAGCAATCCGGATGTGCAGCGGGTATATTCCCGCTTCCCGGTATTGCTGGAGAACGCCAAGGATTTCCTGGCCCTGCGCGTGTCCTACAAGCTCAACCTCAGCGGTCCGAGCATCACGGTTCAATCCGCGTGCAGCACCTCGCTGCTCGGCGTGGCCCTTGGTTGCCAAAGCCTGCTCACTTACCAGTCGGACATGGCCTTGGCCGGCGGCGTGGCGATCCGTCACGAACAGCGCAAGGGGTACATGTACCAGGATGGCTGGATCCTCTCCTCGGATGGGCACTGCCGGCCATTCGACGCCAAGGCCGACGGCACGGGTTCGGGTTGCGGCTCCACCGTGGTATTGCTGAAGCGGCTCAAGGACGCCGTCGCCGATGGGGACCATATCTACGCGGTCATTCGCGGCTTCGCGGTGAACAACGACGGCAACGCGAAGGTGGGCTTTACCGCGCCCAGCGAGGACGGTCAGGCCGCGGTCATCGCCGAAGCGCTGGCCATGTCGGGAGTGAACCCGGAAACCATTGAATATGTGGAGGCGCACGCCACGGGCACGCAACTCGGCGATCCCATCGAGATCGCGGCCCTCACCAAGGCCTATCGGGCCTACACGCAAAAGAAAAGTTACTGCGCCATTGGATCGGTGAAGGGCAATATCGGGCATCCGGATACGGCCTCCGGCGTGGCCGGCCTCATCAAGGCGGCCCTCAGCCTGAAAAATGAAAAGATCCCGCCCAGCATCAACTACGATACGCCCAATCCCAAGATCGATTTTGAGCAAAGCCCCTTTTTCGTGAATACGAGCTTGCGCGAATGGCCGCGGCGGGAAACGCCACGCCGCGCGGGCATCAGTTCGTTCGGCATGGGCGGCACCAATGTCCACCTCATTCTGGAGGAGGCGCCGGAACCCCAACCCACAACGCCCTCGCGATCGCGGCAACTGTTGATGCTATCCGCCAAAACCGAAACCGCTCTGGAAAGCCTCACCGACCGCTACGTGGGTTATTTCAAGGAAAACCCGGAGGCGGATCTGGCCGATGTGGCCTTTACCGCTCAAATGGGTCGGGCATCCTTCGCCTTTCGGCGTTTCCTGGTTTGCGGGCGGGTCGCCGAGGCGGCCGCCGACTTGGAGGAACGCACGCCCAAGCGGGTCATCACCGGCACCATCGATTCAGGCCACCACTCGGTGGTGTTTATGTTCCCCGGCCAGGGAACCCAGTACCCCGGTATGGGCCGCGATCTGTATCGGGAAGAACCCCTGTACCGCGAAACCGTGGATGAATGCTGCCTGCTGCTGAAAATCTTTCTCGGCGTGGATTTGCGCGACATGCTCTTCCCAGCCGAGGGCGAAGATGAAGCGGCCGCCGAACGCTTGCGCCAAACCGAAATCACCCAGGCCGCGGTATTCGTGGTGGAATACGCCCTCGCCCGGTTGTGGATGTCCTGGGGAATCCGGCCCGAGGCCATGATCGGCCACAGCGTGGGTGAATACGTGGCAGCCTGCCTGGCCGGCGTCATGGGCCTCGAGGACGCGCTCCGCTTGATCGCGGCCCGCGGCAAGCTGATGCAGTCGCTGCCATCCGGCAACATGCTGGCGGTTCCCATGAGCCCCGATCGAATTCGCCCCTTGTTACGGGAAGGCGTTTCCCTCGCGGTCAGCAACGCCCCCAATTTATGCGTGGTCTCCGGAACTCCGGAGGCGATGGCCGAGTTTGAGACCGATCTCCGCGGGAAAGGCATGGAGGGTAAACCCCTGCACACCTCGCATGCCTTCCATTCGGCCATGATGGACCCGATCCTGGATGACTTCCGCGATGCGGTGAAGGCCATCCGCCTGAGCGCGCCCGAGCTTCCTTATATCTCTAATGTCACCGGCGCTTGGATTACCGAAAGAGAAGCCACCGATCCCGAATATTGGGTGCGCCATTTGCGCGGCACCGTGCAATTCTCCAAGGGCGTGGAGACCCTGTTGAAAGAGTCCGGGCATGTGCTGTTGGAGGTAGGCCCGGGCCGCGCGCTGCAATCTCTGGTGCGGCTCCACCAGGACCCTTCCGCTCATCGCGGGATTGTGGCTTCCCTGCGGCACCCCCAGGACGGCGGTTCGGACCTGGCATTCCTGTTAAACGCCATGGGAGAGCTTTGGATCGCAGGAATCAGCCCCGATTGGAAAGCCTTTTACGCGGGGGAAAAGCGGCGCCGCGTCTCCCTGCCCACCTACCCCTTTGAACGCAGCCGCTACTGGGTTTCCGCCGGAAAGAACCTCGGTGGGGGCGAGAACATGAACCCAAATCGCATCGACGATGTCAGCGCTTGGTACTACCATCCGGTCTGGAAACAGACCAGGCGGATTTCGGGCTTGCCCGCGCTCTCACAGGACGAACCGGGGAGCTGGTTGATCTTTTGCGATCACGAGGGATACGGCGAGGCGCTTGTCGCGCGCCTGAAGTCCCTGGGCCAACCCGTGGTTCGGGTGGAGGCAGGCGAAGGTTTCGAGCGTTTGCGGGCCGGTCATTACACCCTCGATCCCAAGGAAAGCGAAGGCTACCAAAAATTATTTGAGGCGCTGGTCCAAGCGGGCCATCCGGCCACCCACCTGATCCACCTTTGGAATGTAACCGGTCAACCCGAAAATATGACGGATATCGCCTACGCCAATCATTTGCGCCGGCTCGGGTTCTACAGTCTGATCCACATCGCCCAGGCCCACACGGACAAGAGCGCGGACTCCGATCTCCGCATGAGCGTCATTTCCTCCCACATGCAGGAAATCAGCGGTGAGGAACCCCTGGAGCCCCTCAAGGCCATGCTGCTGGGTCCCTGTAAGATCATTCCACAGGAGTACCCCAACCTGCATTGCCGCTCCATTGACATCCCGGCCGGAGCCAATCCCGCCGTTCGTTCCTGGCTGGTCGACCAACTGATCGAGGAAACCCGGGCGGAAAACGCCTGGGCCCCCGTGGCCTATCGAGGAAAACACCGCTGGCAGGAAACCTACGACGGTTTCAAGCTTGAGACGCTCGAAAAGGAACCGCCCCAACTTCGCGATGGAGGCGTGTACCTGATCACGGGCGGACTGAGCGGCATCGGCCTCGTGCTTGCAGAATATCTTGCCCTGACCAAGCGGGCAAAATTGGTGTTGACCGCGAGATCCTCCTTCCCCGGACGCGAGGAATGGGAGCAAAAACTACAGGATCCGGCCGAAAGCAAGCGTCACCACGCCTTGGGCAAGCTCTTGGAAATGGAGGCCGCGGGCGCTGAAATCGCGATTGAAAGCGCGGACGTGGCCGACCAGGAGCGCATGGTCGAGGTGGTGAACCAGGCTGTAAACCGCTGGGGCGCCATCCATGGGGTCATCCACTCCGCGGGGGTCGCGGGTGGCGGCCTGATCCAGCTCAAGACCGAGGAGGAGGCGCAAAAGGTGTTTGCGCCCAAGGTGGAGGGCGCCCTGGCGCTCGATCATGCCTTGCGCGAACAATCCCTGGACTTCTTCGTGGTTTGCTCGTCGCTGACCGCGGTGATGGGCGGCGTGGGTCAGGTGGACTACTGCGCGGCCAACACCTTTCTGGATGCCTTCGCCCGCTGGAAAACCGCATCCGGAACCTACAGCCTCTCCATTGCCTGGGACCGCTGGGAAGAGGTGGGCATGGCGGTCGAATCCC
Organism: Acanthopleuribacteraceae bacterium; assembly: GCA_041940685.1. Lineage (GTDB taxonomy): Bacteria > Acidobacteriota > Holophagae > Acanthopleuribacterales > Acanthopleuribacteraceae > JBGTRP01. The sequence goes on along the minus strand of JBGTRP010000010.1, from coordinate 15,881 downwards.
GCGAGGAACTGGCTAAAATGTTCGGAATTGCGCCCAAACCCCTGGAAGGCTACGAACCGCACCCCCACCCTCTGTTCGATGGTTACCGCGCCGAGGAGGGCGGGGAACATTTCATCACCCGTTTCAGCCCGGAGAACTTTTGGGTACTGGACGAACACCGCATCATGGAGCTGCCCACCCTGGTGGGCACCACCTACCTGGAAATGGCGCGGGAGGCCTTCCACACCCATGCCGACGGCCAGGCCACCGTCATCAGCGATGTCATTTTCATCACGCCGCTCATGATGAAGGATGGCGAATGGCGGGAGGTGCGCACGGAACTCAAACCGCTGGGCGGCGGTTATGAATTCGTGGTGAAGAGCAAACAACCCATGGGTCCCGAATCCTGGCAGGAACACGTGCTCGGCAAGGTTTCGGGCGAGGCGCTGAGTCCGCGCATCACCCACGATATCGAGGCCATCAAGGCGCGCTGCACGCCGGTCCAGAGCTCCAATGCGCCACACGGGGAGGAGGGCGGCACCGCCTTTATGAAGTTCGGCCCCCGCTGGAAGAGCTTCCAACAGGGTTTTACCGGAGAGGGTGAAGCACTTTCCCATCTGAAGCTCGATGCCGATTTTGAAGGCGATCTGGAAACCTTGGTTCTCCATCCCGCCATGATGGATGTGGCCACCACCACCCTGATATCCGGCGAGGGCGAGGGCGGATTCTACCTGCCCTATTCATACAAACGCCTGGTGGTGCGGGCGCCCCTCACCAGGGAGCTCTACAGCCATGTCCGTCATGCGGGACCCATTCAGGCCAATGCGGAGGTGATCACGCTCCATCTCTCGATCACCGACGCCGAGGGCCGCGAGCTGGTGGCTATCGAGGGCTTCACGCTCAAGCGGGTCGGCGAGGGCGCGGCCTCGGCCAAGCTGGAAAAGGAGGGCGCGGCCGCGCCGGGCGAGCCCGCGAAACAAGCGGTGGAAGAACGAGGCGGCGAGGGTATATTCCCGGATGAGGGCGTGGACGCCTTCCGTAGGGTATTGGCCTCGGGCGGGCCTTCCCAAATCGTGGTTTCCACGGGAAACCTGATGGCGAGATTGAAGTTTGCCGAGGCGGAAACGCGCCGCAAGCTCAGCGACCGGGTTCCGGAGGCGGCCACCGACCGGCCTTCCCATCCCCGACCCAATATCCGCACATCCTACGTGGAGCCTGAAAACGCCATCCAGGAAACGCTTGCCGATATCCTGCAAACCATCCTCGCCCTCGACAAGGTGGGCATCGACGATGATTTCATCGAGCTTGGCGGCAACTCGCTGTTGGCAATTCAGGTCATCTCGCGCATTCGCGAGGCGTTCTCCCAGGATATGCCCCTGGACACCATCTTCAAGGCGCCCACCGTTCGCGAATTAGGCGCCCTGATCCTGGCCAACATCGAGGAACAGGCGGGTGACGAGAACCTCGCCGATCTGCTCGATGAGATCGAGAGCGAATCGACGGCGGACCTCCTCGCCTCCACGGAGGAACGGCCATGAGCGCATTCATGAAGACTGCAAACGGAATTACAAGCATCCAACTTCAGTCGCCGAACCGCGCCGCCATGCGGAGGGATTCACGGGAACGCGGATAAACAACCCTCATCCCACGGAGAAGAATCGTGAGTGTTTCCAAACGCATCGCCAACCTGCCGCCTGACAAGCTCAAGCTCCTGCTTGAGCGCCTGCAGCAACGGGAGGGCGCGCCACCCAAAGGGGACCGCATCCCCAAACAACCCCGCGACGGCAGGACCTTTCCTCTGACCCACGCCCAGGAGTCCCTGTGGTTCCACGGCGAGTTGGACCCGGATAACCCGGCATACCACATCCCCATTTCCGTGGGTCTGCGGGGCGAGTTGAACGCGCCCGCCCTGGAGCGGAGCCTCAACGAGGTCGTACGCCGGCACGAGGTCCTGCGAACCGTGTTTCCGCGAGTGGATGACAAACCGGTCCAGCGCATTCAGCCCGCAGCGCATTTCCAATTGTCCTGGGCGGACCTATCCGATTTACCGGACGAATATTGGGAAGCCGAGGCATCGCGGCTGGCCATGCGCGCCTTCAAACATCCTTTTCCAATCGCGGAAGGCCCGCTCTACCGCTTTCTCCTGATCCACTTGAGAAAGGAAGACTTCCGCCTGATCATGATCATGCATCATCTCATCATCGACAATTGGTGCCAGGCCCTGATCAACCGTGAGATCTACACGCTGTATGCGGCCTTCGCCCAGGGCCGGCCCTCGCCTTTTCCGGAGCTGGCCATACAATACGCGGACTACGCGGTCTGGCAGCGGGAAATGCTCGGAGGCGAAAAACTGGAGCGCCTCTTGGCCTTCTGGAAAAAGCGCTTGGCGGGTGCGCCCAGCCTGGAAATGCCCTTGGACCGCTCCAGGCCTCGGGTTTTTCATTTCAGTGGCGCGCGCGCGAGCCTGACCCTTTCGCCCAATCTCAGCAGGGGGCTGCGGGAGCTGAGCAAGCGCCGCAATGTCACCCTGTTCACCGCCATGTTGGCGGTCTTCCAATGCCTGGTCTCGCGCTATTCGGGCCAGGAGGATTTGTCCTTCGGCACGCCCATCGTCCACCGGGATAGAGTGGAAATCGAGGAATTGATCGGTTACTTCGTCAACGCCCTGGTGCTGCGCACCGACCTCTCGGGGAACCCGGACTTTTCCGAGGCCCTGACCCGGGTCAAGCAGACCTGCCTGGATGCCTACGCCCATCAGGAGCTTCCTTTCGAGTTGCTGGTCAAGGCGCTCAACCCTCCCCGCGACCTGAGCCGCAATCCCCTGTTCCAGATCATGTTCTACAACCAAGCCAACCCGCGCTTGAGCGACGCATCGGTGAACAAGAACGACGCGCCGGCGTCGGGCCCTCGCGGCACGGGCTTCCAAAAATACGATTTCGATGTCACCCGTTTCGACCTGGAGGTGGAAATCCTCGATGAGGGCAAAGAGATTCAATGCAATGTCATGTACAGCACCGGCCTGTTCGAGTCCGGGACCGCGGACCGCTTGTTGCGCCATTTTCGCGAGTTGCTGATCGCCGTGGTTGCCGATGACTCCCAAAAGATCGCCCATCTGCCGCTGATGCCGGCTGAGGAGCGCCGCCAATTGCTCCAAGACTGGTCGGGCAAAACGCCGGCCTATCCTCGGGACCGTCCGATTCACGGTCTTTTCGAGGATGTCGCGGCGGCCATGCCGCATGCGGTCGCCATGGTTCAGGAGGATGTTTACCACTGCTACGACCAATTGAACCGCGACGCCAATCGCCTGGCTCATAGCCTGCGCGAGCAGGGTTTGATCGCCGATCAACCCGTGGGATTATTCGTGGATCGCGGCCCCGAGAGGGCGATTGCGGTCCTGGCCATTCTCAAGGCGGGCGGCGCCTATTTCCCCCTGTCCGCCAAGCTGCCCGAGCCGCGGCTTGCCTTTTTGCTGGCCGACGCCGGCGCGGACCTGGTGATCGCCTCGGGCGATTTGGCGGCGCAATTCCCGGACGCCGGCGCGAGGGTCGTCGATTTGGCGGCGTTGAGGCCATCGCTTCGGAATTTTCCGGATTCGAATCCATCCTGGCCAACCGCGCCCGAGCAAAGCGCTTACTTGATGTACACATCCGGTTCGACCGGCAACCCCAAGGGCATCGCCATCCCGCATCGCGCGGTAACGCGCCTGGTCATGGACAATTGCTACGCGCGTTTCGGGCCCGACCAGGTGCTCATTCACATCGCGCCCATCTCCTTCGACGCGTCCACCTTCGAGCTTTGGGGCTGCTGGCTCCACGGCGGGAAATTGGTTTTGCCCCTTCCCGGCATTCAGGGAATGGAGGAGCTGAGTCAAGCGTTTCAACGTTACCGCGTGACCTTGCTGTGGCTGACCACCGGCCTGTTCAACATGATGGTGGAGCATCACCCACAAGGATTCGCGGGCTTGCGCGCGGTCTTGACGGGCGGGGAAGCGCTTTCTCCGGATCATGTTCGCCGCTTCCAAGAGGCCCACCCGAATTGCCGCCTGGTCAACATGTACGGACCCACGGAAACGACGACCTTCGCCACCTACCATCCCGTGAGCGAGGCCAGTTTCCTGCGAGAATCCATCCCCATCGGAAAGCCCATACATCACTCGCGCGTCTACCTTTTGGACCGGCGCCTGGAGGCGGCGCCCACGGGGGTCAACGGCGAGTTGCACATCGGCGGCGATGGTCTGGCGCGCGGCTACCACCGAAGGCCCGCGGCCACGGCACAACAGTTCATCCCCAATCCGATGAGCTCCCTTCCCGGCGACCGACTCTACAAAACCGGGGATCTGGTTCGCTGGCTGCCGAGTGGCGACATCGAATTCCTCGGCCGAAAGGATTGGCAGGTCAAGCTGCGGGGATTTCGCATCGAGCCCGGCGAAATCGAAGAAGCGCTTCAAAAACACGAAAAGGTATCGGTCGCGGCCGTCCTCACCCGCGCCACGAGCGCGGGGGACAAACAACTGGTGGCCTATGTGAAATCCGGAGCAGCGGACCCGATCGACACCGCGCACCTGCATGCTTTTCTAAAGGTGGATCTGCCCGATTACATGATTCCCTCCGTGTTCATTTCATTGCCGGAATTCCCGCTCAACCCCAACGGGAAGGTGGATCGGGCAGCCCTGGCCAAGCTCGGCAAGGGCGAGTGGGAACGACCGGCGTATACGCCTCCGCGGAACCAACGGGAAGCGGTGATTTCCGGTATTTGGTCAGAGGTTCTGAATCTTGAACGGATTGGAGTCCACGACAACTTCTTCGAATTGGGCGGACACTCCATTCTGGCGACCCGTATCGTCAGCCGGCTGAGCCAATCGCTGGAAAGGGCGGTCCCCCTGCGCATGTTATTCGAAAAGCCGACCATTGCGCTGCTCGCGGCCGCCCTCGATGAAGCAGAAGAGAAAGGGGGCCGCGCTAACGCGCCCATGCTGACGCCCCGGCCACCCAACATAGTCCCGCCGCTCTCCTTTTCACAGGAGCGCCTTTGGTTTCTCCATCAAATGGTGCCCGGCAATCCCTTTTACAATATTCCCACCGCCGCGCGCCTGAACGGACTTCTCTCGCTGATGGAATTGGAACGCTCACTGGCCGAGGTCGTGAGCCGGCATGAAAACCTGCGCACGACATTCGAAGTCGTGGAGGGTCACCCCATTCAGACAATCCATGCGACTTTCAAGCCCAACCTGCCGGTAGTGGACCTGAGCGGATTACCCGACATGGAGCGCGAGAACCTTGCCGCGGATTTGATTCCACGTGAATACGGCCGCATTTTCGACCTGGGCGTCCCACCGCTGTTTCGGGTCTTGCTGCTGCGCACCGGAGAATGCGCCCATCTCTGGGTGCTCACCCTGCATCACATCATCGCGGACGGACAATCCGTTCAGGTGCTTCAAGCTGAATTGGACGCCATATACCAGGCCTTCCTACAGGAAGAAGGCTCCCCGCTCGCACAGCTCCCCATCCAATACGCAGATTACGCCTGGTGGCAACGCCAGTGGCTTTCGGGCCCGTTTTTGGATGAGATGCTTTCCTTTTGGAAGCAACAATTGCAAGGCGTCCCCACCACCCTGTTGCCACTGGACCGGGCCCGGCCCGAAATCGCCAGCTTCAAGGGCGGCGGGCTCCAAAGCGCCTTGCCCGGGGATTTGACCACGAGGTTGCGCGATCTCGCCCGCCGTGAGGGCCTCACCCTGTTCATGGTTTTGACGGCCGCTTTCAAGGCCATGCTCCACCATTACCACGGGCAGGAAGATCTGGTGGTCGGTACGCCAGTCGCCAACCGAGATCACCCCGAGTTGGAAGGCTTGGTCGGCTTTTTTCTCAACATGCTTCCCCTGCGCACCAGGCTCGACGGGAACCCCCCATTTTTGGAATTGGCGCGGCGGGTGCGCAGGGTTTGCCTGGATGCTTTTTCTCATCAGGATCTGGCATTCGAGAAATTGGTGGACATGCTCAAACCCGGACGGGACTACAGCGCACATCCCATTTTCCAGATCGCCTTTCAAATCGAGACTCGGTCAGACCCCGGCCCGGAATCCTCCCCAGACCGCGGGTTACAGCTTGGCGCTCTGGACTTCGACCCGGGAACCACCCGTTACGATCTCGAGGTCCATATTCGCGAAACAGCCAACCAATTGAGGGTCGGTTGGGTCTACAGCGGCGATCTTTTCCAACGGGAAACCATCGAACGCATGGCGCGTTGCTACCGAACCCTGCTCGCACGGGTAGCCGCCCACCCGGAAATCCGGCTCGATGAGCTGCGTCTCTTGAGCGGGACTGACGCAAAGGAGGCCACGAAACCGGCATCGCGGCTGGTCGGTGCGTTCGACCTGCCTGGCGAATATCAAGGGGAACGGGCGCGCTATTGGGTACTGGGCCCTTATGGACGGCCCGCGCCGCCGGGAATAGCCGGAGAGATCGCCGTGGAGTACCCACCGAATGCGGTTCACGCGGCGGCTTTGTCAGCGCCTACTAGCCAGAACTGCCGGCCGTTTGACGGCGCCCGACCCGGCGCCCGAATCTTCCGCACCGGGGCCATCGGCCGCGCACGGGAGGATGGCGTCCATTATCTGGGCCAAGGGGACGACCTCATGATGTTGCGGGGGGTTCCCACCAGCCTGAAACAACTGGAGCGCAGGCTCAACGGCCTCCCCGGCGTGGATACCTGCGCCTTGGTCCGCATGCCGGGCCAGAGCGGAAGGGAGCCCATTTGCGCCTTCGTGGTCCCCACCGAGGAGAAGTCGGCCAAACCCGAGGCGTTCCTCCATACCCTCGGGGAACAATATCCCGGCCAGGCTCCACCGGACCGGCTGGTCATTCTGGATTCCTTGCCCAGGGATGAACAAGGCCGCGTGGACCGTGAAAAACTGCGGGAACGCCAGGAACTCCGAACATCCGGCAGCGCTCCGGAATCCGACATGGAACGCACCCTGATCGCGCTCTGGCGCGAGGCGCTGGACGTGGAAGAGGTCAGCGTCCACGACAACTTCTTTGAAATGGGTGGAAGCTCCCTGCAGATCATTCGCCTGCAAAAACAATTGGGCAATCAGTTGAACCGGCATATCCCGGTCATTCACATTTTTCAAAACCCGACCATCCGCTCACTGGCCCGCTTCCTGACCCACCAAAGCGACGAAAGTCAAGCCGTCCAGAAGGCGCGCGATCGGGTCCAGCGCCAGCGAATGGCCATCAACCGCCAAAGGAAAAAGCACCAAGCAAGACTAGGGGTAAGATCATGAGCAGCATTGAAGACCAAAACGAAATGGAAGCCATTGCCATTATCGGCATGGCGGGCCGCTTTCCCGGCTCCGGGGATATCGCGACCTACTGGCGCAACCTGTGCCAGGGCGTGGAGTCGATTCAGCATTTCAGCGACGAGGAGCTCCTCGAAGCGGGCGTCCATCCGGAATTGCTCAAGAACCCCAACTACGTAAAAGCGGTCGGCATGCTGGATGAGGTCGACCAATTCGACGCGGCCTTTTTTGGTTACAACCCGCGCGAGGCGGAAGCCATGGATCCCCAGCAGCGCATCTTCCTGGAATGCGGCTACCACGCCCTGGAGCACGCGGGCATCAACCCCGACGCTTATGAGGGCCGCATCGGCGTGTTCGGCGGCGTGGGTTTTAACCTCTACATGTTCAACTTCAGCGCCGATGATGTGCGCAGCCTGGGTACGGTCAACATCGGCGTCCAGAACGACAAGGACTTCCTTGCCACGAGAGTCTCCTACAAGCTCAATCTCAAGGGCCCCAGCTTCACGGTCCAAACCGCCTGCTCCACCGCCCTGGTCGCCGCTCATTTGGGCTGCCAGAGCCTGCTCAACTACCAATCCGATATCGCCATGGCCGGTTCCGTTTCCCTGCGGACCTTGCAAAAGTCCGGTTATGTCTACCAGGACGGCGGCATCCTCTCGCCTGACGGCCGTTGCCGGGCCTTTGACGCGAAGGCCCAGGGCACCTTGTTCGGCAGCGGCGCGGGCGCGGTGGTCATGAAGAGGCTCTCGGAGGCCTTGGCGGACGGCGACAGCATCCACGCGATTATCAAGGGGTCGGCCATCAACAACGATGGCTCGGACAAGGTCGGCTTTACCGCCCCGGCGGTCGACGGCCAGTTCGAGGTGATCAGCGAGGCGCTGGCCGTGGCGGACGTGGATCCCGCGACCATCACCTATATCGAGGCCCATGGAACGGGCACCGCGCTCGGCGATCCTATCGAGATCGCGGCCCTGACCAAGGCGTTTCGCGCTTACACGGATAAAAAACAATACTGCGGCATCGGCTCGGTGAAATCCAATATCGGCCACTGCGATACGGCCGCCGGGATGGCGGGCCTCATCAAAGCGGTACACGCGCTTTCCCACCGCAAAATTCCGCCGAGCCTCCACTACGAGACCCCGAACCCGGAAATCGACTTCGAGAACAGCCCCTTTTTCGTCAACACCAGCCTGCGGGATTGGGAAACGGAGAGAATTCCCCGGCGCGCCGGGGTGAGCTCCTTTGGAATGGGCGGCACCAACGCTCATTTGATATTGGAAGAGCCGCCCGAAGCCAGACCCACGTTACCGGGCAAACCCTACCAGTTGCTCATTTGGTCCGCCCAAACGGAATCCGCGCGCGAAGCCATGAGCCGGAACCTCGCCGCTTTTTTGGAATCCCATCGCGAGGTCCAACTCGCGGATGTGGCCTACACCCTTCAGGAAGGAAGGCGCGCACTCAGCCTGCGCGGCATGCTGGTCTGCCACGATGTAGAGGACGCGATCGCCGGCTTGGCCGACCCCAAACGGGTATTGGAAGGCGCCACGGTCAGCCCGGAAGCCAAAGCGGTCTTCATGTTTCCCGGCCAGGGCGCGCAATACGCGAACATGGGCCGCGACCTCTATGAGTCCGAGGCCGTGTTCCGCGAAACCCTCGATGCCTGTTGCGACCGGCTGCGGCCCCATCTCGGCCTAGACCTGAGGACGGTGCTGTTCCCCCCGCCCGACGCCGAGGAAGAAGCGAATCAACGGCTCGAGCAGACTCATGTAACCCAACCCGCATTGTTCGTGATTTCCTACTGTCTGGCGCGCCAGTGGATGGCCTGGGGCGTCACCCCCACGGCCATGATCGGCCACAGCATCGGCGAATATGTGGCCGCATGCCTGGCAGGGGTCCTGGAGCTCGACGAGGCCTTGAAGCTGGTGGCCCTGCGCGGCGCGCTCATGCAACAACTTCCACGGGGCGCCATGCTGGCCGTGCCCTTATCCGAGGAAGAACTGCGGCCCAGGCTGACCGATTGCGACCTTGCCGCGGTCAACGCGCCCCTACGCTGTGTGGCCTCCGGTCCCGAATCCGCCATTGAGGAATTGGCCAAAAGCCTAAGAGCGGATGGCATCCGCGGCGTCCGGCTTCACACCTCGCATGCCTTCCACTCGCGCATGATGGAGCCCATTCTGCAGCGCTTCCGCGAGGCGGTTTCTCATATCGCGCTGCAGCCACCAAAAATCCCCTATCTCTCCAACCTCAGCGGTGCCTGGATTACCGAGACCGAGTCCACCAGTCCTTCCTATTGGGTAGACCACCTGCGCGGTACGGTTCGTTTTGCCGATGGCGCCCGCGAATTGCTCGGCGATTCCGAACATGTCCTGATCGAGGTCGGACCCGGGAGAACCCTGCAATCGCTAGCTAAGCAACTGGAAGAAGCCCGGGACCGGGACATCATCGCCTCGATCCGCCACGCCAAGGACGACACGCCGGATACCATCTTCCTGACCGGCGCCCTCGGCAGGGCCTGGCTGGCGGGCGTTCCCGTTCATTGGCGCGGCCTGCGCGAGGGGGAGCGGCGCGCCCGCATTTCCCTCCCCACCTATCCCTTTCAGCGACGGCGATACTGGAACGACAAGCGGGTGCTCCAGGCGCCCGTCGGCAAAGCCAAACAAGATCTCGGCAAAAATCCGGATCTGGCGCAATGGTTCTATACGCCTTCCTGGCGCCGCACCCCGCCGCCTAAAAAGGTTGCGGCCGAACGGTTGAGACGGGAACCGACCACCTGGATGCTGTTTTTGGATGAAATGGGAATCGGCGAGGAGTTGGCGGTCCTGTTGGTGGAAGCGGGTCAGCGAGTAATCCGGGTTCTTCCGGGCGAGCATTCCAGCGGAGAGGAAGACTCCTTCACCATCCCTCCCGGCGACCCGGAAGCCTATGCCCGCTTGCTCAAGCAGACCTATGACGGGGAAGCGCCGATCACGCGCATCGTCCACCTGTGGAGTTATACGGCCACTGAAGCCGCGCCTCATGACGCCAAGCGTCTTGACCAGGCTACGGAAAGAGGGTTTTACAGCCTGCTCTACCTGGCCAAGGCCCTGGCTGGCGTCAAGCTCGTGCAGCCCCTGAGATTGGGTGTTTGTGCGAACGGCGTGCAGGTGGTGGAGAGTCACGAGAGCCTGGTTCCGGAGAAAGCCCCCCTAATCGGACCCTGCCGCGTGATTCCCCAGGAGCTTTCGGAAGTATTTTGCCGCTGCATCGAATTCGCACGAGAGAATCAAAACCCGGATTCCGTCTCGGCCCAAATTCTGGCGGAAATGCTGGATGATCATGAAGCTGCCCTGGTGGCCTACCGGGGGTCTTTCCGCTGGCTGGAACACGTGGAGGCCCTGCCCATCGCGGACGGCGCGGATGGCGTTCAGCGGCTCCGGCAAGAGGGCGTGTACCTGATCACCGGCGGTCTGGGCGGTATTGGTTTGGCGCTTGCCGAATACCTGGCCACCCATCACCGGGCCAAGCTCGTCCTTTTGGGCCGCTCGGCCTTCCCCCCACCGGAGGAATGGGACGCCTGGCTGGACGCCCACGAGGAAACCGATCCCGTCAGCGCCAAGATCCAAAAGCTGCGTACCTTTCAAGCCGCCGGCGCGGAAATCTTCATTGGCCAGGCGGATGTCGCCGACCAGCGGGCGACCGCCGACCTGACCGATCGGGTGCTGGCCCGCTGGGGCGCGATTCACGGCGTCATCCACTCGGCTGGTGTACCTGGCGGCGGCCTGATCCAACTCAAGACGCCCGCCCTCGCGGAAAAGGTGTTCGCACCCAAAATTCAGGGCAGTCTGGCGCTTTGTGCGGCGGTCGGACCCCATCGGCCCGACTTCATCCTTTTCTGCGCCTCGCTCGCCTCTCTCTTCGGCGGCATGGGCCAGGTGGACTATTGCGCGGCCAACGCCTTCCAGGATGCCTTCGCGCTCTGGCATACGCGCGAGACCGGCATTCCCACGCTCTCTGTGGATTGGGACGCCTGGGAGGAGGTCGGCATGGCGGTGAAGGCGCGTGAGACGCTGGGTGAATCCGGCAAACCTCCCGCCGCAACGAAGCCCCGGGCCAAATCGGTCGAGGACGCATCCAAAACCACGGCCGCGCCGGCCGCGGAAACAGGGTCGCTTCCAAAAGAACCTGCCGCGCCTTCGGTGAACCCTGCCATGGCCCATCCGCTCTTCGACGGATACCGCGAAGATGGCGCGAGGGAAACCTTCATCTCAGAATTCAGTCCGGAGAAACACTGGGTGTTGGGCGAACATCTGGTTCAGGGAATGCCCACGCTTGTGGGAACCTCCTATCTTGAAATGGCGCGCGCGGCTTTCGAATCCCATGCGGCCGGCGCATTCACCGAAATCCGCGAGGTCTTGTTTTTACAACCCATGATTTTTTCCGATCCGGGCGCCAAGCAGGCGCACACGATGTTGCAACCGACAGAGGACGGCTATGATTTTCTCGTGCGTGGCGCCGCGGGGGCCGACGAGAACGGCGCGCCCATTTGGCGCGATCACGTGCGCGCAAAAATTAAGGCGCTGCCCGCTGAAGCCGAAGAACCGCATGACCTGGACGCCATTCGCGCGCGCTGTAGCCAAGGCAATCTGAAAGTCCCGCCCGGCTCGCGCAACCTGGCCCAGGGATCGCATATGAGCTTCGGTCCGCGCTGGAACGATTTGAACATGGAAATCGATATCGGCGAGGAAGAGGGCCTGGTGATGATCGAATTGCCCGAGGCCCTGGCGGGTGATTTGCAACACTACCACCTGCATCCCTCCGTCTTGGACGCGGCCACCAGTTTCGCCGGTTCCCGCGCGGGCGACGGCGATTTTTACCTGCCCTTTGGGTATGAAAAGCTGATCGTCAAAGCGCCGCTAACCAGAAGAACCTACAGCCATGTGGTCAACAGCGAATCCAGCGGCCAGGCCCGCAAGGAAATTCTGAGCCGGGATATCCTCATCATGGACGAACAAGGCAGAGAGCTGGTAGCCATTCAGGGTTTCCGCATGAAACGCGTGGGCGAACAGGCGCGGCAAGCCTTGAAAGCTGCGCCCGCCCCGGCTGGAACCGGCACGGATGGCGGTTCCGGTAGGACGCTGCAAAATCTGCTCGCCAGTCAGGACGGCATCCTGCCGGCCGAGGGCGCCGAGGCCTTTGTCCGTCTGCTTTCCGATCCGGGCTGGAGCCAAATCGCCGTGTCCATCAGCGACCTGCCCACGCGCCTGGAAAAAGCCAAGGAGCTCAAGAAGGCGCTATTGGCGCAATTGGACCAGAGCGCGGAGGAAAGCCGGGAAAGGCATCCCCGGCCCAACCTCAAAACCAAGTTCGTGGCGCCCACCAGCGATATCGAAAAAACCCTGGCCGAGCTTTGGCAAAAGGTGCTGGGCATCGACGCCCTGGGCATCCACGATGATTTCCTCGAATTGGGCGGCAACTCCCTGGTGGCCATCCAGGTCACCTCCCAAATCAGCGAGGAATTCCAGATCGATCTACCCAATGACGCGCTGTTCACCGCGCCGACGATTGCCGAGCTCAGCGACCTGATTCTCAGCACACTGACCGCGGACGTGGATCAGGACGCCATGCGCGAGATGTTGGAAGAAATCGAAACCGGTTAGAACCCCACCGAGCCAAGCCGGAAACAGGAGCCGGAACCAGATGAACGAGCTACCAGCCGACCTCAAATCGCTGCCACTGGCCAAGCTCAAGGCCTTGAGCCGCAAAATACAAGCCAGGAAGCAGGGCCCCGCCCGGGAAGCCATTCCCCTGTTGCCCCGCGACGGCCGGAACTTCCCGCTCTCCCTGTCCCAGGAACGGCTGTGGTTCCTCGACCGGCTGGAGCCCGGCAACCCGGCCTACAACAATCCCGCCGTCAACCGCATCGACTTTCCCCTGGATCTGGAGGCGCTCAAAAAGAGCCTGAACGACCTGGCCGCGCGGCATGAGGCCTTGCGCACCGCGATTCGTCTGGTGGACGGTCAATCCGTCCAGGTCGTCGCGCCGCAATTGGAGATCCCGCTGCCCATTATCCGGCTGGAAAACCTGCCCTTCGAGGAGCGGGAAACCCGTGTCCGCGAATTGGTCGTGGAAGAGGCCACCAAAGCCTTCGATCTTTCCGAGGCGCCCCTGGTTCGCGCCAAGGTACTGGTCCTGGGGGAACGGGACTTTGTCTTCTTCCTCACCATCCACCACATCATTTCCGATGGCTGGTGCGCGGATATCCTGACCCGCGAGTTGCGCGCGCTTTACGAATACCATGCTCTCGGCGTCCCTTTTCAGGCGCCCATGCCCGCGATCCAATTCGCGGATTACGCGGCATGGCAACGGAGCTTCCTCAGCAGCGAGCGCTTTGAACGGCTGTGGTCCTATTGGCGGGAAAAGCTGGCCATGCTGCCTTTGCTCGACCTGGCGCGTGACTTTCCCCGGCCGCGCAAGAACCGCTACAAGGGCTCGCGGGTTTCGCTGAGCCTCGATCAATCCCTGCGCCAGGCCATCGAAGAATTGGCTCGGCAGGAAGGCGCGACCCTGTTCATGCTATTGCTGGCCGCCTTTAAGATCGTGCTGTTCCGCTATTCCCATCAGCCCGATATCACCGTGGGAACCCCGGTAGCCAACCGCAACCGCAAGGAATTCCAGGGCGTCATCGGCTTCTTCGTCAACAACCTGGTGCTGCGTACGGAGCTCGATCCGCGCGATTCCCTGGGCGAAATCCTGGCGAAAGTCGTGAAAACCAGCCGCGAGGCCTACGCCCATCAGGACATGCCGTATGAGAAATTGGTGGAGTCGCTCAATCCGGTTCGGGACATGAACCGCAATCCTCTTTTTGATGTGATGTTCGCCTACAACAACACGCCGACGCCCTTCCGCATGGGTAAGGACGATTACTCCGACGCCTTGCAATCCACGCATCTACTCATGGGCACGGGCAGCGCCATGTTCGACCTGAGCCTGAGCCTGGACCCCATCGCCGACGGACCGGAAAAGGGATGCCTGAGCTGTATTCTGGAGTACAGCACCCAACTCTACCTGGAGCCCACCATGACCCGCTGGCTCGCGGATTTCCAGAGGACCTTGGAGGCGCTAACCCAAGACCCCAACCAACCGATGAGCGCGGTCACACGGCTGACCGAGGAAGAGCGGGCGCTCATCCTGGACGCATGGACGGATACGGCCTTGCGGCTACCCACATCGAACAGCTTACACCAACTGGTCGAAGCCCAGGTGGCGCGCACGCCGGATGCGGTTGCAATAACTCAAAACGAAAGATCGCTCACCTACCGCGAGTTGAACCGGCGCGCCAATCAACTGGCCCATCATTTGCGGGACTTGGGCGTCGGACCGGGCCGGACGGTCGCCTTATACATGGAGCCGCGCCCGCGCGCGATCCTGGCGTACCTGGGCATCCTCAAGGCGGGCGGAGCCGTGGTTCCCATGGACACCAATGCTCCGCTGGAGCGTCTGCATTTTCTCTGGCGGGATGCGGAGGCGAGCGCGGTAGTCAGCCAAACCGAGCTGATTCGCCATTTGGATTTGGCCGGCCGCCCGGCCCTCTGCCTGGACGATGAGGATAAGAACTCATCCGAGAATGCCGAAGATCCCCCGGCCGCGATGGTCGATCCCGCGGAAATGGCCTATATCATCTATACCTCCGGCTCCTCGGGCGCGCCCAAGGGCGTGGTCGTCCCCCACCGGGCCATCGTCAACCGGCTGCTCAGTTGGGATCGCGAAATCCCGACCTTTCCCGAGGACCGGATGCTGCAAATCGCGTCTCTTTGCTTTGACGCCTCTCTATGCGAGGTGTTCAATCCTCTGATCGCCGGGGCGGCGGTGGTGATGCCTCCCCCGCGCAAACAAATCGACTTTCACGATCTTGGCCGCGTGATCCGGGAACGCTGCCTCACCTTGTTGGTCAATGTACCCTCGCTATATGAAATCCTGTTGGATGAAGGCGTGTTGGACGGCAACCGCCATATGCGCGAGATTTGGCTGGGGGGAGAGGTCATGCCCGATGACATGCCTAAAAAGCATTTCAGTCAGTTGAACGCCACCCTTTACAACTGCTACGGGCCCACCGAATGCGCCGTGGACGCCACCATCAACCCCATCGACCGAGAAGGCGCGGATCTGCCGATCCACATCGGCCGGCCGCTGGGCAATTACCGGGCTTATGTGACCAACGGAGATCTCGAGCCCCTTCCGGTGGGCGTGGCCGGTGATTTTCTGTTCGGCGGCAACAGTTTGGCGCGCGGTTATTTGAAACGGCCCGGCCGTAGCGCGTGGAGCTTCTTCCCCGACCCGTTCAGCAACTTGCCGGGCGAGCGCCTCTACCGCACGGGCGACCGGGCGTTCTGGACCCATGAGGGCAATTTGCAATTCGCCGGCCGTCTGGACAATCAGGTCAAAATTCGCGGCTTGCGCATCGAGTTGGGTGAAATCGAAACCGCGCTCCGCCTGGTGCCCGGCGTCAAGGAAAGCCTGGTTGTGGTTTTCGATCAGGAGCGGAACCCATCTCTGGCCGCCTACCTGGTCGCCGCCGAATCCGCTGATGACCTCGATCCGGTGAGCTTGCGCGCCCATCTTCAGCATC
>JBGTRP010000009.1:0-26419 GCA_041940685.1 Acanthopleuribacteraceae bacterium | reverse complement strand
GTCAAAGGTCATTTCCCCGTGCTCGAAGGCGGTTAAAACCCGCTCGCGAACCCGTTCCAAAAAGGCCCGGAACGGAGCGCGCCCGCCGCCGGCCTCGGGAATGGGAGCACGCAGGATGAGGGTGTTGATAAAGCACCCGATCAGGCCTTCCAACTCTTCCCGGCTGCGGTTGGCGATCGGGCTGCCCAGGAGAAAATCTTCCATGCCCGCGTAGCGGTAGATCAGCGTTTGAAAAGCCGCCAGGTAAAACATGAAGGTCGTGGCGCGAGCGGCCTCGCACGGTGGCGCCAGCCTCGAGGCGAGGGAAGTGGGAATGGGCAGGGCGAAAGCGCCGCCGCGGCCGGTCGGCGTGGGCGGACGGGAATGGTCCGCGGGTAGGTAGAGCACATGAGGCGCGCCCGCGAGCTCGGCCTGCCAAAAGTCCAGTTCGCGCGCCATGGCCGCGCTCGCCAGCCGGCGCTGATGCCATGCCGCGAAGTCCGGGTATTGAATGGGAAGCGCGGGCAGCGTCGCGGTTTCTCCCGTGAGGGCGGCGCGGTAATGATGCGCCAGTTCCTCGAAGAATACGCCCACGGACCAGCCATCGGAGATGATGTGGTGCATGTGGACAAACAGCAGATGCTCTTGCGGGGAGATACGGAAGAGGTAGAAACGGACGAGCGGCTCGCCGGCAATGTCGAACGGCCGCCGGGACGCCTCTTGAATCCAATCCAGGGCATGGCCGGAATCCATTCCATCCAGGAAATGGAGCGCATAGGCCCGGCCCGGAAATGCGTCCAGCCGCGCCATGGGTTCTCCCCCGTGTTCCGGGAAACTACAGCGCAAGGCTTCCTGCCGCCCCAACAGCGCGCTCCAGGCATCTTCGAAACCAGCCACATCCAGCAACCCCTCCAGCCGGTAGGGCAAGGCAATGCCGTAGGCCGGGTTTTCGGGTTCCAGCCGCTGCAGGAACCACAGGCGCCGCTGGGCCGGGGAAATCGGCAACAAGCCGGAACGCTCGATGGGAACCGGACCCGGATCGATTTCAGAGGATTCACCCGCCTCGTTCAAATGGGAAGAAAGCGCGGCAATGGTCGGTTTTTGGAAGAGGACGCGCAGGGAAAGCGCGCAACCCAGTTCCTTGCGCACCCGGGACAAAAGTTGAGTCGCCAGCAGGGAATGGCCACCGAGTTCAAAGAAATTGTCCTCGACCCCGACCTCGGGAATCCGAAGCACGGATTGCCAGATTTCGGCCAGAGCCGATTCGAGATGGGTGCCCGGTTTGACGCGTTTTCCGGAAACCCCCAGAGCGGCCGCATCCGGCTTGGGCAGGGCGCGGCGGTCGATTTTCTTGTTGGGCGTCAGGGGAAAGGCGTCCAACCAAATGAAGGCCGCGGGCACCATGTAATCGGGCAATCGCTCCCTGAGGATGTCGCGAAGGTTCTGGTGAGGCAAGGGCGGTTTCCCATCCAAGGCCTCTTTCGCCCGCACCAGGTAGGCTACCAGAAAACGTTCTCCCTCGGCGCCCTCGCGCGCCTGGGCCAGCACCAATGCCTCGCGCACGGGTTCCAGCTTCGCGAGCACGGCCTCGATTTCGCCCGGTTCCACCCGGAACCCGCGAATCTTGAGCTGAAAATCGGTCCGGCCCTCGAAGATCACATTGCCGTCGGGCGCGTAGCGTCCCAAATCACCGGTGCGGTACAACCGGTCGCCGGGCTCGCGGGTGAAGGGATTGTCCAAGAAGCGTTCCGCGGTCAACTCGGGGAGGTTCAGATAACCCGCGGCCAGGTTGGGGCCGCGCAGGTAAACCTCGCCCCGCTCGCCGATTCCCGCGAGCGCGCCCCTCCGGTTGCGAACCAACAACTGGACATCCGGAATCCCTTTGCCCAGGGGTAGCGCGGACTCCAAAACCGGTTCACTGGAAACGCCGCTCTTTCCCATATCGTCCTCGATGGGGAACCAGGCCACCGAACGCTGGGTCTCGGTTGACCCGTAATAGTTGACACAACTCAAATGGGGCGCCAATGCGCGCATGCGCCGTACATGGCGCCTGGTGAGCGCCTCGCCCACGAAGAACGCGCGCCGCAGATGGCGTAAGCGGACGCCCTCGGCCTCGCAGACGATTTGGCTCATGGCCGGGGTCAGATGGGCCACGGTCACGGCCTGCCGTGCGAACCAGTTCGCCAAGGACTGGGGTGAGATTTCGTCCTCGGCGGGAATGCAGACAGCGGCCCCGCTCGCCAGCGGGGTGAAGATATCCCGTTGCAGCGGGTCATGGGCGAGTCCGCTCAACATGCTGAACCGGTCGTTCGGCCCGAAGGCGAAGGTTTGGTTCATCCAGGGGGTGAAATGGCTCAGTGGACCGTGGCGGCCCATGACGCCCTTGGGTTTTCCGGTAGAACCGGAGGTAAAGGCGATGTAGGCCAGATCATCGGGACCCAGGGCCACCTCGGGTTCGTCATTGGGTTGATCGGCCAAAAAGGTTGCGGGATCGAGCTCCTGAGGAAGCGAAATCTCGATCACGGGACCGGCTTGACGCAAATGGGTTGCAAAGGGTTGTGGTAGGGAGCCGGCGCCTTCCAGCCGGATCAACGCGCGGATCGGAGCCACCTCGACAAAATCGATCAGGCGCGCCGCGGGATAGGCGGGGTCCAGCATGATGAAAACGCCGCCCGCCTTGAGCACGCCCAGGATCGCGGGCGCCAGCGGGAGCGCGCGCGTGGCGTAAATAGCCGCGATATCCCCGGTTTTCCATTCGGAGGCCAGCAACCGATGGGCCAGGCGGTTGGCCAATCGGTCCAGCGCCGCGTAGCTGAGGCAGGCATGTTCCGAGGCGAGCGCAATCCGGTCCGGGTAGGCGGCGGCGTTGCGTGCCATCCAGCTCTGAATCGCGCCATGCCAGGTTCCGTCCAACCGTGCGGCCGGGTCGGGCAGGAGCCGGCGCGCGGACCGGGTCACCAGGTCGTAGGCGTCGATGGAGCGCGTGGCGTCCTCCGCGATTTGCCGCAGCAGAAACCCGTATTGCTCAAGCAGATGGGACATGGCTTCCCGGTTGAACAGGTCGGTATTGTAAGTCAGATCGAAGGCCAGACCCTCGGCGTCTTCCCCGGCATAAAGCGTGAGGTCGAACTTGCTGCCGATGTCGGCGACCTCAAGGCTTTGGGTTCCCGAATGCGCGGGTTCCGGTTTCGCCTGTCCCAGGTTGACCATGTTAAAGAAAACCTGAAACAGCGGGGTGCGGCTCAAGTCCCGTTCCGGCTTGAGCGCCTCCAGCAACTTCTCGAAGGGTAGGTCCTGATGGGCGTAGGCGTCCAGAGTGGTTTCCCGCAGCGCGTGTAACAGATCCAAAAAGCGAGGGGGCTCGGCGTCCTCGAGGGTGGAAAGATCCGAACGCAGGACGAGCGTGTTGAGGAAACAGCCCAGCATGGGTTCGGTCCCCTCGCGGTGGCGGCCCGCGATCGGGGCGCCCACGGCGATGTCTTCCTGGCCGGAGTAGCGGTAGAGAAGGAGCTTGAAGGCCCCCAACAGGGTCATGAACAGGGAACAGCCCTCGCGGCCGCTGAGCGCGTGGATGCGATCCGCATCCGCTTGAGAAAGGGTCCCGCTGAGGTTGGCCGCGTGGAAGCTCCGAATCGCGGGCCGGGGCCGGTCCGTGGGTAGCTCCAGCGGGGGGATGTGGCCGGACAGCGCCTTTTTCCAGTAGGCCAACTGCTTTTCGAGAACCGCGCCGGACAACCAGCGCCTTTGCCAATGGGCGTAATCCGTGTATTGAAACGGCAGGGGTTTCAGGGATGGCGGTTCTCCACGCCACCCGGCCTGGTAGAGGTGATCGAGCTCGCGGTTGAAGACGCCCAGCGACCAGCCATCCCAGGCGATATGGTGGAAAACGGTCAACAGCGCATGGCGGTTGCGGCTCGAACGGATCAGGCTGATGCGGAACACGGGACCCGAGGCCAGGTCGAAGGGACGCTTGCTTTCCGCGTGAACCAGCCGATGACGCTCCGAGGCTCTGACCGGCGCATCCAATGCCGAGACGTCGATGAGCGGAACCTCAGGAGTGGGCGCCCCGCCCGGGATCTGGACAGGCGCGCCGTCATGCTCGCGGTAGGTGGCGCCGAGGATGGTATGGCGCTCGAACAAGGCGATGACGCATGCCTCCAGCAACGCAACGTCCAACGGCGCCTTCACCTCCCTGGCAAAGGGCATGTTATAGGTGGAGGATGGTCCCTCAAAGCGGTCCAGGAACCACAAGCGTTCTTGAGCGAAGGACAGCGGATGCGGACCCTTTTCCGCCACGCGAACCAGCCTGGCCTCCGGGTCGTCCGCGTCTCCGCTGCGATTCGCGAGTTGGCGGCTCAACCCCGCGACCGTGGGGTTCTCGAAGAGGTCGCGGATGGGGAGCTCCACGCGGAAATGCTTGCGGATGGCGGCCGTCAGCCTGGTCGCCAAAAGGCTGTGGCCGCCCAAATCGAAGAAGTTGTCGTGCATGCCCACCCGCTCCACTTGCAGGACCTCGGCCCAGCAGGCGGCCAGGCCGCGCTCCAGCTCGGTGATCGGGGCGGTAAAGCTCTCGCCCGCGAGTTGGAAATCCGGATCGGGAAGCCGTTTCGAGTCGAGCTTGCCATTGGGCGTGACCGGGAAACTGGACATGGGCACAAACGCCGCGGGCAACATGTATTCCGGCAGGGCTCGTTTCAGGCGACCTCGAAACTCGCGCCAATCCATATCCGCATCCGGATCCTTGGTTTGCACATAGGCGACCAGGCTTGGCCCCCTGCCCGCGCCCTCGTGAAGCCGCACATGCGCCCTGGCAATTTCCGGTTCATGCTCCACCGCGGCCTCGATTTCGCTTAGCTCGATGCGGAAACCGCGTAATTTGATCTGGTGATCGGCGCGGCCCTTGTATACCAAAACCTCCGAGTGGCTGTCCGCGAGGTCTCCGGTCCGGTAGAGCCGCCCGCCCAAGGGGTTGCTGAAGGGATTGGGCACGAACTTGATCGCGGTCAGCTCCGGCTTGCCCAAGTAGCCGCGGGCCAGTCCCTCGCCCGCGATGCAAAGCTCGCCCGTGAAGCCAGGCGGCATGAGGTTCAGGTAGGGATCCGTCACGAAAATGCGGTAGTTCTCCACGGCGTTTCCAATGGGCACCACATCGATTCGATCCAGAGGAGGCGCATCCAGGGGTTCGGACCGCTTGCGGGGGATTTCCCGCCCGGGGTCGCTCTCGTCGGGTGAGGCCGTAACCGGGAAGCTGGGGAATTCCTGAAAGGGTTGATGCGGCTCCCGCACCAGCGCCACTAACATCCGTTGAAAGCCCTCGGCCATTCGCGCGGCCGTTCCGGCATCGAAGAGCGCGACCCCGTAATTGAGCGTTCCGGCCAGAATGGGCGCAGGGTCCTCCTCCAGAAGGGAAAGGGAGAGGTGCAAGTCAAAGGCCGCCATATTCAAATCGGTGTCCAGCCGCCGGATGCGCACGCCGGGGAGCCCGAACGCCTCGCCCAACCCGTTTTGGTAGGTGAACATGGACTGGAAGAGCGGGTGGTGGTTCTGGCGTGCGGGGTTGAGGTCCTCCACCAATTTGTCGAAGGGGTATTCCTGATGGGCGAAGGCCGCGAGCGTGGATTCCCGAACGCGTCGCAGCAGTTCCAAGGGCGGGATCGGGGTTTCATCCGTCGAGAGGTCCACGCGGATGACCAGGGTATTGATGAAGAAGCCGACCACGCCCTCGGTCTCCACCCGGCCGCGGTTGGCGATGGGCGTTCCCGTCGACAGGTCGGTTTCCCCGAGGCAGCCGTGGCGCAGCAGCTTGAAGGCCGCCAGCAGCAGCATGAAGGGCGTAAGGCCCCGCTCCCGGCAAAAGTCGAGGATGGCCTCGGTTTCGCGCGCGGTAAAGTGGAAGGGATGAGCCGCGTGGACCATGTCCATGCGCGCGGGGCGGGGACGCTCCGTGGGGGAAACGGCGCGCGGCAGCTTCAGTTTGTCGCGCCAGTAGGCCCGCTGGGCCTCCGCTTCTTCGCCGCGCAACCACTCGCGATGCCATTGGGAATAGTCCGCGTACTGGATGGGGAGGGGCTTCAACCCGGGAGTCCGGCCCGCGAGCGCGGCCGCGTAGCAATGGGAGAGCTCGCGCAACAGCAGGTCCATGGACCAGCCATCCGTGGCGATATGGTGGAGCGTGAGGAACAGCGCTTGTTTCTGCTCCTCAAGGCGCAGGAGCCTACAACGCCAGAGCGGTCCCCTGGTCAGGTCGAAGGGGACGCGGGCTTCTTGAGAGGCCAATTGCCAGGCGAGCCATTGCCGGTCCTCCAGGCCGCGCAGGTCCAGGTACGCCGGCCGCGGCCGGCCGGCCGGCTGGATCATCTGTCTGGGATCGCCTTCCACCTCGGTAAACAGGGTGCGCAACGACTCGTGGCGGCGCTCCAAATCGAAAAGCGCCTGTTCGAGGGCGCGGGCATCGAGCCGCCCGAAGAGGTAGTAGACGCCGGGCACATGATAGGCGGGGTGCCCCGGCAGGGCTTGGTCGAAGAACCAGATGCGGTGTTGGGCCGAGGAAAGCGGCAGAGGCTGGTCGCGGGCAACCCGCTGGATAACCGGATCTCGGTCGAGTTGGCCCGATCGCTTGGCCTCCAGTTCCTCGATGACGCGCGCCAGGCCCGCGACCGTGGGGTTCTCAAAAAGAGAAGCAATCGGGGGCTGCACCCCGAACCATGCGCCGATGCGGGAAATGGTTTTGGTGGCCAACAAGGAGTGGCCCCCGAGTTTGAAGAAATTGTCGTGGACGCCAACCCGCTCCAGGCTCAACACATCCCGCCAAATCTCACAGAGGCGCTCTTCCACGCGATTGGTAGGCGCGGCGTAGTCCGATCCAGCCGTGGACCTGTCGCGTTCGGGAGCCGGCAAGGCGTCGCGGTCGACCTTGCCATGATGGGTAATGGGCAACTTTTCGAGGAAGATCAGGGAGTCGGGAACCATGTAGTCCGGCAGGGCCTCGGCCAGCCACCCGCGCATCGTTTCCGCCCGGTCCGGATCTTCGTCTCCTTTCGGCCGCTCCAAAACCAGGTAGGCGACCAGGCGCGGGTCCCCGGGTTGGTCCTCTCGAATCATCGCGAAGCTCTGCTTCACATCCGGATGCGCGTTGAGCCGGGTTTCGATTTCGCCGGGTTCGATGCGGAACCCGCGCAGTTTGATCAGGAAATCGATCCGGCCCAGGAAGGCCACCGCGCCATCGGGCCGGTAACGGACCAAATCACCGGAGCGGTACATGCGGCCGCCCGGTTCGGGACCAAAGGGATCGGGGATAAAGGTCGTGGCCGTTCGTTCGGGCAATCCAAGATAACCCCGGGCCAAACCGATGCTCGCGCTACAGAGCTCTCCCGAAACCCCGCGCGGAACCGGCTGCAAATGCGCGTCCACCACGTACACACGCGTGTTGGCGAGCGGCCGGCCGATGGGCGGCGGCTCGGGGCAGGGTCGGCACGCCTGGATCAGGGTGCATACCGTGGATTCCGTGGGTCCATAGGCGTTGATGAACAGGGTGGATTCGGCCCATTGATTGGGCAATTCCGCGGGACAGGCTTCGCCCGCGACGATGATCATGCGCAGGTGGCGGTACGCCCCGCGCGGCAACAAGGCCAGGCCCGAGGGCGGCATGGTGGCCACGGTAATACACTGTTGACGCATGGTTTTGGCCATGTCCGGTCCGGGCAACAGGCGCAATTTGTGATTGAGGACCAGGGTAATGCCTGGATTGAGAAAGGCCACGAAATCAGATACGGAGGCGTCAAAGCTCATGGAGGCGAACTGCTGGTAGCGGTCCTCGCGCTGGATATGAAACAGCTCGGCCTGGGTGTCGGCCAAATTGCCCAAACCCCGGTGGGTGACCGCCACGCCCTTGGGGCGGCCCGTGGAGCCCGAGGTATAGATGACGTAGGCCATCTGATTGAAATCGGATGGTCCCCCGAGATTCTCCGCGGACAGATTTTTGGGGAAGTCGTCCTTTCCGCGGAGGGGAATGACCGAACCGCATTCCCGCTCCCCATGCCCGGCTTGGCCGCCGGTCAGAAGGATCAGCGCGCAGTCCGCGTCCGCGAGCATGTATTCGCGCCGCTCGCGGGGGTAAGTCGGGTCCACCGGCACATAGACGCCGCCCGCCTTGAAGATCGCGAGCATGGCCAGGATGGTGGCGGGTGTGCGGCTGGTGATGACGGCCACCCGCTGTTCGGGTTTCAGCCCGCGCGCGCGCAGGAGGCGCGCCAGGCGATTGGCGTTCCGGTTGGCGGCGTCATAGGTCAGCATTTGATCGTCGCGGACGAGCATGAGGAAATCGGGCTGCTTTCGGGCGCGGGCCTCGAATAGACGGTGAAAGGGCAAGGGTTGGATTTCCCCGTCCGTCTGGTTCCATTCGTGAAGCAGGCGCTCCCGTTCGGCCGGCGTCAGCAGACAGCCCTCGTAAATGCCCCGCTCCGGCCGCGCGATCATGGTTTCCAGAATTTGGCGCAAGTGATCGCCCATGGAGGCGATCATTTCCCTCTCGAAAAGGGCGGTACTGTAAACCCAACGCCCGGAGAAACCGCCCGCGTTCTCCTCCAACTCGAGTATTAAATCAAACTGGGCCGCGGTCGTTCCGAAATCCCAGGGCCGGGTCTCAAAGCCCGTGAGCGGCTCTGCCTGGCCGCCCGTGTTCTGGAACACGAACATGGTTTGAAAAATAGGACTGTAGCTGAGCGAGCGCTCCGGTTGCAGCGCCTCCACCAGCTTTTCAAACGGCAAGTCCTGATGCTCGAAAGCGGCCAAGGTTTGCGCGCGGACCCGCTGCAGAAGCGTTCCGTAACTGGGTTGGCCCTCCAAGTCCACACGGAGGGCGAGGGTGTTCACGAAGAATCCGATCAGGTCCTCCAGCGCTTCCCGGTTGCGGTTGGCCACCGGCGCGCCGATCACCAAATCCCGCTGACCGGAGTAGCGCGCCAACAGCACCGCGTAGCCGGCCAGCAAACCCATGAAGGGCGTGACGCCCGCCCGCTCCTCCAAATTCCCGAGGCCCGTACTCACGGAGCGCGGCAGGCGAAAGGCGAGAGCCGCGCCGGCGTAATCCTGATGCGGGGGCCGGGCGCGGTCGGCGGGGAGCTCCAGGAGGGGCGGCGCCCCGGTGAGCATTTCCTTCCAAAAGCGGGACAGCCTTTCCAGATGCGGGCCCGCCAACAAGCGCCGTTGCCAGACGGCGAAATCCGCGTAACGAACGGGCAAGGCCGGGAGCGCGGCATCGGTTCCGCTGAGCCGCGCCTGGTAGAACATCCGCAATTCGCGGGAAAATATCGGCATGGACCAGCCGTCGCTGACAATATGATGCATGTTCCAAAACAGGACTTGATCCTTATGCCCCAATCGGAGCAATAGACAGCGGACCAGGGGGCCCCGAGCCAGATCGAAAGCGCGCGCGGCATCGCGCCTCATCAGGTCGCGGCCCAGGGCCTCGGTCCCGTCCAGCCCGCTCAAATCAATGATCGCGAGCGCCAGCCGCTCCCCGGATTCGATAATTTGAACGGCCCGATCGGCTTTCTCGATAAAGCGGGTTCTCAAGCTTTCATGGCGTTCCGCGACCGCGCGCAGGGCAGCTTCCAGGCAACCCGCGTGCAAGGGCCCGGCCACGCGCAAGGCGTGAGCGCTGTTGTAGGCGGGATTGTCCGGCGCCATGCGCTGGAAGAACCACAAACGCTGTTGGGCGAAAGAGAGCGGCGGCTCGCCCGGCCAGTCCCTGGCAGCGCCCTGCAACGGAATTTCCGCTTGGCTTTCCGAGACCGAGGAGGAATCTCCCAGGCGCGCCAACATGGCCGCGAAGACGGCCTCGGCCAGGTCGGCGAGCTTTGGGTTCTCGAAAAGCTTGGCCAGCGGAAGGTCTACATGAAACTGCCGCCGCACGCGGGTGATGACCCTTGTGGCCAGCAGCGAGTGGCCGCCCAGCCGGAAAAAGTTGTCCTGGCGTCCGATGTTTCGGCAATCGAGGAGCTCGGACCAAATGGCGGCCAGCGCCTTTTCCGCGCTGGTGCTGGGCGGGTCGAAGCCCTCGGGCAGGGCGCCGCGCTCCGATTCCGGCTCGGGCAGGGCGCCGCGGTCGAGCTTGCCGCCGGGCGTCAACGGCAGGGCTGGCAAACAGACGAAGGCCGAGGGCGTCATGTAGCTGGGCAGACGCCGAGCCAAATGCCGCTCAAGACCGGGAATGGCAGCCTTGGGTTCTTGGCCCTCCCGCAAGACCAGGTAGGCCACGAGGCGGGCCTGACCGCCGCTGTCCGCGCGGGCGATGACCGCGCATTCGAGCACTGCCGGGTGTTGTTGAAGCTGGGCCGCGATTTCGCCCGGTTCAATGCGGAACCCGCGAATTTTGACCTGATGATCGACCCGGCCCACGAACTGGATGTTGCCATCGGCCAGAAATCGGGCCAGGTCTCCGGTTTTGTAGAGCCGCGCGCCCGGCGTTGGGGAGAAACGATCCGGCACGAACGCTGCCGCGGTCGAGGCGGGCGCGGCCAGATACCCGCGCGCGAGGGGCTTGCCTCCCAAGTGCAGTTCACCGGCCGCGCCGATGGGCGTCAATTCCCCACGCGCATCCAGAATGAAGGCGCGTCGGTTGGGAAGCGCGCGGCCGATGTGAACCGAGATCGCGGTTCCCGAGTCGCCGCCGGGGCCGTACATGGTGGGCGTGATCACGGTTTCGGTAGGCCCGTAGGCATTGATGAGATCCGTATGCGGATTGCGTTCCGCCCAACGCCGCCACGCCATTGGAGGCATGGCTTCGCCACCCGCGACGACCAGCCTCAGGCAGGCCGGAGCGGGTTGCGCGCTTTCCTCGCACCACAGGCTCCAAAAGGCGGTGGGCAGGTTGGCCAGGGTCAGTTGCCAATGGGCGGCGGTGGCGGAGAAGTCCACGGGGTTCCAGCGACCCTGGCGAAATACCAAGCTGGCCCCACGCATCAGCGCGGGCAGCATTTGTTCCAGGGAGACATCAAAGGAAGGCGCGGCAAATTGCAGCACCCGGTCCTCACGTCCCAGCGCGAAACGATCGCAGACCGAGGACAGGTGATCCAGCATGGCCGAAGCCGGTACGCCCACGCCCTTGGGGGTTCCGGTCGAACCCGAGGTGTAGATCAGGTAGGCAAGCTGTTCGGGCGCGTGTTGTACGGGTGGTGGGTGGTCGCCGCGATCGGAAGCATGGGCAAAGAGGCTTTCCTCCATGCGCAACAAATGGCCGGCAAAGCCCTTCAGGCTGGCCGCGTGTTTGTCCTGGCAGATCGCCATGCGCATATCCGTGGCCGCCACCAGGTAGGACCGCCGCTCCTCGGGCAATTCCGGGTCGAGGGGCACGTAGACGCCGCCTGCCTTGAGGATGCCCAGCAGGCCGATCAGCATTTCCGGTGAACGTTCCCACAGGTTGCCCACCCGGGTTTCCCGACCCGCGCCGAGCGCCTGGAGCCGGTGGCCGACCCGGTTGGCGCGCCGGTTCAGTTCGGCGTAGGTCAGCGCCAATCGGGGACCGGCCACGGCTAGCGCATCGGGAGTGGCCGCGGCCTGGGCCTCGACCCATGAGGAAATATCCGATGATCCTGGATCAGGGCGTCGCTTGTCGTTCCAGGCGACCAGTAACAAATGGCGTTGCGGCGCCGTCAACATCGGACGGGTTGCCGGGGACCGGCTCGGATCCGCCAACAGATCGCGCAACAGATCGCGGTAATGGCCCGCCATGCGTTGGATGGTGGAATCGTCAAACAGGTCG
Source organism: Acanthopleuribacteraceae bacterium (assembly GCA_041940685.1). Taxonomy (GTDB): domain Bacteria; phylum Acidobacteriota; class Holophagae; order Acanthopleuribacterales; family Acanthopleuribacteraceae; genus JBGTRP01. Next base: position 14,679 of record JBGTRP010000009.1, on the reverse strand, counting down.
CGGTTATAGGTGAAGGTCGCCTTCGCCCGACCCTCGGCCTCCAGCACCTCCAACGTGAGGTCGAAATGCGTCAGGTTCCGGTCGAAGGGTTCCTCCTCAAGGGTAAGGCCCTCAAAGGAATTCTTGTTTTGCCCGCCGTGGAACATGCTGAACAGCGCTTGGAACACGGGGTGTCGGTTGGCCTCGCGTTCGGAGAGAAGCGCCTCCACCACGCTGTCGAAGGGCGTGTCCTGGTTCTCGAAGGCTTCCAATGAGGTTTCGCGCGCCGCGCGCAACCAATCGAGGAAATTGGGGTCGCTTTTGCCCTGCCGGGAGAGATCCGCCCGTAGCGCCAATGTGTTGGTGAAGAAACCGATGAGCGGCTCAAATTCGTACCGCGTCCGGCCCGCGGAGGTGGTGCCCACCACCAAATCTTGCTGGCCCGTGTACCGGGCGAGCAGGGCGTAAAAACCCGCCAGCAGGATCATGAACGCGGAAACGTCTTCCCCGTGTACGAGCCGCTGTAAGTCGGGCCTGATGGACTCGGGAAGATAAAATTCGTGGAGCTTGCCGCGGAAACTTTGCTGGGCCCCGCGCGGATGGTCCGTGGGAAGGGCGAGGGTGGTGAAACCCGCCAGCCGCTCTTTCCAAAAGGAGAGCCGCTCCTTCGAGCGCGAATCCTTCAATTGTTGTTGTTGCCAAACAGCAAAGTCGCGGTACTGCAGGGGCAATTCGGCCATTTCGGGCGCCTGGCCTTTTGCCAGGGCGGAGTAGGCATGGGCGAGCTCCCGCAGGAGCAGATCGATGGACCAGCCATCCGCGATGATGTGATGCAGGTTGAGAAGAAGAACCTGGCGGTCGGTTCCCTCCTGGAACAGGTGGACACGCAAGAGGGGGCCGTGCTCTAAAGAAAAGGCGTATTCGGCCTCGGTTTGAAATTGGCGTCGAACCACCTCAGAGGAGTTGGCGAGCCCGCGCATATCGACGCGCGGGAGCGGAACTTTCCCGACTCTCGATATCCGTTGGATGGGTTCGTCCCCCTTATCCCTGGGGAAGCTGGTTCTGAGGATTTCATGGCGCTGGACCAGGAGCCGCCAAGCCTGTTCCAGGGCCGCTACGTCCAGCGGGCCCATGAGCCGGTAGGCCAGGGTGATGTTGTAAACGGGATTGCCCACATCGAGTTGATCCGCCAGCCACAATCGCCTCTGGTTGAGGGAAAGCGGAACCGAATCCTTTCTTTGCTCTTCGGGTTCGACCAGCAGCTTCCCGGAACCGGCATCCGGAGGGGCCTCTCCCCAAGGCCGATTTTCCAGGGATTCGGGGGAAAGGGCGCCGCTGACCGCGGAGGCCAATCCTCTGAGCGTGGGGTATTCGAACAGGGCTCGCAGCGACAGGGAGGCGCCCAGGCTTTGGCTCACGCGGGTGAGGACCCTGTTGGCCAGGAGCGAGTGGCCGCCCAGCTCAAAAAAATTGGTTTCCCGGCCGATGTGAGCCACGCCCAACAATTCACACCAGATCGCGGCAAGCTCCCGCTCGATCCGATTGGCGGGTTTTTGGTAGGAGGCGCGGTTCTCGCCCAACTCCCAATCCGGCTCGGGCAATCGGCCGCGATCGATCTTGCCGTTGGTCGTGAGGGGCAGGCTATCCAAAAAGACGAAAACCGTGGGCCCCATGTAGGCTGGCAACCCCTGCAACGCGTGCTCTCTCAGGGCGCGCTGGAGCTCGGGCCCGTCACGTCCCTCCGCGGGGACCACGTAGGCGACCAGGCGAAGGGTTCCGGCGGGGTCCTTACGGGCCAGCACCGAGACCTCGCGAGCCAGCGGGTAGGCCATCAGACAGGTCTCGATCTCTCCCGGCTCGATGCGGAACCCGCGAATTTTGACCTGTTGGTCGACCCTTCCCTGAAATAACAGGTTACGGTCGAACAGGTAGCGAACCAGATCGCCGGTCTTGTAGATGCGTTCTCCAGGCCGGATGGCGAAGGGGTTGGGAATAAACGATGCCGCGGTTCTCAAGGGTTTATGCAGGTAGCCCCGGGCGAGGGGTAAGCCGCCTAAGTGCAATTCGCCGATCACCCCTCGCGGAACCGGAAGACAGCATTTATCCAGGACATAGGCCTGGCGATTGGGCCGTATTTGGCCGATAGGAACCCCTTGCTCGGGTTTGTAGCCCCGTGGAACGGGGAAGGCGGTTGGGCTGATAACCGTTTCCGTGGGACCGTAGGCGTTGACCAGGCGCGTGGGTTGAAACACGCCCTGCCAGTCCCGTAGCGCGCGCGCATCCATGGCCTCGCCGCCCACGTATACCAAGCGGGGCGCGGTTCTGCCCGCGCGGTCCAATTCCTGGGCCCAGAGACGCCAAAACGCGGTAGGTAGAAACGCGATCGTTAATTTCAGGCGCGCGGCGGTTAGGGAGAATGCCTGGGGGTCCCAGAGGTCGTCGCGCGAAAGCTGGCAGGCCCCGCTCAATAGGGGCGCCAGCATCAGCTCCAGGGAAATATCGAACGAAAGCGCGGCAAACTGGAGACAGCGATCCGCGGGGTTCAGCGCGAATTGGGCGCGGACCGAATGGAGATGATCGTTCAGCGCGCCATGGGGCACGCACACGCCCTTGGGCTTTCCGCTGGAACCCGAGGTGTGGATGACATAAGCCGTTTGCAAGGGATGGGGCGGCGAATCCGTTGTTCGCGGCTCGGCGACCGCCTTTTTGTCCTGAAATTCGGAAAGGGGAGGGGCGCCGGCTGCATCGAGCCAGATGACTCGGCCGGAATAGGGCGCAAACAAATCCGCGTAGGCGCGGCGGCTGATCATCAGGTCCAAGCCCGTATCCTCGATCATCCCAACAAGCCGGTCGCGCGGCAATTCCGGGTCCAGCGGAACATAGACGCCGCCCGCCTTCAGGATCGCCAACAGGCAGATGAGCGCCTCCGGCGATCGTTCTATCAGACAGCCGACCAGGGTTTCCGGACCCGCGCCGCGGGATTTCAGTTGCAGAGCCAGCTCACTGGCGCGAAGGTCCAGCGCGGCATAGTTGAGCGAGGCCTTTCCATGGACCACGGCCATGGCATCCGGCGCGTTCGTGGCCCAGGACCCGAATTGGGCCGCAATGCCGGGCTCTTCGGGGCGTTCGATGTGGCGCGAATTCCAGGAAGTCAGGAGTCGATTCCGCTCAAAGGCATGCAGGTAGGGCCGCGTGATCGCGGGTTGATCCGGTTCGGAAAGGAGGTTGTCCAAGAGGACCAGGAAGTTGGCGGCCATGTTGCGAATCGTGTCGGGCAGGAACAAATCCATGGCGTAAAAGAGGTTTGCGGAGAGGCCTCGGGCCCTATCCTCGATTTCCAGAACCAGGTCGAAGGGGCTGAGACTTCGTTCTAAAAGCGTATCCTCCACCTTGAGCCCGGCAAAAGCGCCGAGCGAATCACTCCGCTTGTTCAGGGAGAAGACCACCTGAAAAATGGGATGAAAGCCCGAGTCACGTTCCGGCCGCAACGCCTCGACCAGCTTTTCAAAGGGCAGGTCCTGATGCTCCATATCCGCCAATTGGGTTTTGCGGACCCGGCGCAGGATCTCGTGGAAACTCAGCGGCCGGCCATTCTCGGCGCGGAGGTTGGCGCGCGGGACGATGGTATTCACGAAAAAGCCGATCAGCGATTCGATCTCGCCATGGTTGCGGCCCGCCACGGGCGTGCCGACCAGCACATCGTCCTGGCCCGAATAGCGGGCGAGCAGCACGAACCAAGCGGACAACAAGATGGTAAAGGGGGTCGCGTTTTCTCGCCTAGCCAGGCTCTCGATCGTCCGGGCCATGGTCTCCGGCAGGTCGAAGTCGAAACCGCGACTGGCATAGGTTTGCCGTTCAGGGCGGATGCGGTCGGTCGGAAGGGCCAGGGTGGGGGCCTGTTTCAACCGCTCACGCCAATAGCCCAGCAGGTTCGCCAAGACGTCTCCGCGCAGCCATTCCCCTTGCCAGATCGCGTAGTCCGCGTATTGCACGGGCAGCCTGGGAAGGTTTGGCTCTGCTCCCCGCGAACCCGCGCTGTAGGCAATGCCCAACTCTTGTAAAAACAGATCCAGGGACCAGCCGTCCAAAACGATATGGTGAATATTCAGCAAAAACAGGTGCCGGCAATCCGAAAGGCGGATCATGTGACAGCGCAGCAAGGGGTCTTGATCCAGGACGAAGGGCGAGTAGGCCTCGGCCAGCATGGTTTTCCGCGCGGCCGCGCGCGGATCAAAATCTCCACGGGCGTCGATTAGGTTCAAGACGGGGGACCAGGGATCGCCGATTACCTGTACGGGTTCTTCGGCGGAATTGACCCTGAAATGGGTGCGCAGGGATTCGTGACGCCGCACCAGCAGCGCCAAGCTCCGTTCCAGCAGCGCCACATCCAGCGGGCCGCGCAACTCGTAAACCACGGGCACGTTGTAAAGCGGGTTATTGGGGTCGTAGCGATCCGCGAACCAGAGCCGTCGCTGGGAAAAGGAGAGCGGCAGCCCCGACTTGCGGTAGGCCTCGCGATCAATGGCCGCCAAATTCGGCCGGTCGGGCGTGGCCGGCTTATCCCCTTGCGCGCCCATGTGTTTCGCGAGCAGCGCCACGGTCGGAAAGTCCAAGATGGTCCTAGGGGGCGGATGGAGGCCCAGTCGATCGCGAATGCGCGATACGATTTGGGCGGTGAGCAGCGAATGGCCCCCCAGCATCAGGAAGTGATCATGCACGCCTACCCTCGGTTGGCGCAGCACCTCGCCCCAAATTTCGGCAAGCGCGTCTTCCATGGCGTTGCGCGGCGCGACAAAGGCCGTGTGCAAGGCGGACCGGTCCCGCTTCGGCGCGGGCAGGGCCTTGCGGTCTACCTTGCCGTTGGGGGTCAGGGGAAAACTGTCCAGGTACACCAGGTCCGTGGGAACCATAAACGCGGGCAGCGATTCCAGCAGCAAAGTCCGCAGGGTTTCCTGGTCGGGCGGTTCCTCGTCCTCGGCCTTTTGGATATAGGCGACCAGAAACTTGTCGCCGGGCTCGTCCTCGCGCGCCATGACCAGCGAGGGCCCCACGCCGGGAAGGCCGGCCACCGCGGCCTCGATCTCTCCCAGCTCGATGCGGATTCCGTGGATCTTGACCTGGTGGTCGACACGACCCTGGAACACCATGTCGCCGGGACCCCGCGTGAAAACCAAATCTCCGGTGCGGTAAATGCGGTCGCCGGGCGCGTCGGCACTCGGGTTGGGCGCAAACCGTTCTGCCGTGAGATGCGGTCGCCGGTGGTAGCCGCGCGCCAGACCCGCGCCGCCCAAACAGAGCTCACCCGTTTTGCCCTCGGCCACGGGTTCGAGCCGGGGGTCGAACAAGCCGGCGTGACCGCCATCGATACAACTTCCGATGGAGGGCGTTTCCCGCAAGGTTCGCGGCATGCGCGCGCCGGTTGAATAAGAAGTGTCCTCGGTAGGCCCGTAGAGGTTGAATATTTTATCGACCCTGGTTTCGTTGTACAGCCGGGTGATCAGGTTGAACTGAAAGGGTTTGCCGGCAAGGTTGATCACGCGTACGGAGTCCGGGATCGCGGCCTGATCCACCAGTTCGGCGATACCCGAGGGCGCCGAGTTGATCAGCGTGACCCGGTCGCGATGCGCGCAATTGGGCAGGGCCAGCAGGTCGTCGACCATCACCAGCGTGCCGCCGTGGTCCAGGGTCATGAAAAGCTCGAATACCGAAACATCGAAGCAAATGGAGGTGGAAGCCAACACGAATCGGGTTTCCTCTTCAGAAAAGAACCCGCGCGCCCATTGCAATAGGGCCACCGCATTGTCATGGCTGATATGGACGCCCTTGGGCTTGCCGGTCGAACCCGAGGTATAGATCATGTAGGCCAATTGCCCCGCGAGGATGGGAACCATGGGTTTTTGTCCGGAGGCGGCGGCCATCTCGGCCCAGACGCCGCCCTCGCGGTCGGCCGGCAGGTAAAGGGGACGCGCATCGCCCATGGGAAAATCGGGACCCGATTCCTCTTGGGTCAGGACCAGCACGGCCCCGCTGTCGGCCACCATATATTCGAGCCGCTCCGCGGGATAGGCCGGATCCAGCGGCACATAGGCGCCGCCGGCCTTGAGCACGGCCATCATGGCGATCAGCATCTCGCTGGAGCGCGGCAAGCAAATGCCGACCGGGACCTCGGCCCGCACGCCGTGGGCGATCAGGCATTGGGCCAGCCGGTCGGACAACTCGTCCAATTCGCCATAATCCAGTCCGCGATCCTCGTGGATCATCGCCATGGTTTTCGGGTTTTCACGGGCGCTTCTCTCCACCCGTTCATGGATGCCGCCTCCGATTGGCCTGGACAAGCTGGAATTGGCAAACAGCGCTTTCTTCATCACGCCTCCAACGCGTGGCCGCGACCTCCGCGGCGCTCAAAAGCCCGAGGTTAGCGGGTTCGGGCGGGAGCCCGAAGCGGGAATTCTACCAAAGCGAACGCCCAAACCGAGGTGGAAATTATTTGGATTTTCTCATGGTTGAATTCTAACCATACTTGGGAAAGTCACTTTTTGCATGATTTTTCCTCATCAGGGTGGAGAGGGCGCACAAGACGCGGCGCCGCTTCCTCCTGCCGGATGGGTTGATGGCTTCCTCACGGGTGAGACGCCGCCGGTTGTACTCATCCCAGCCGAGAAGCGCTATGATGCATCCCAATCGGGTAGCGATCGGGAACGGGCCCCAAGGGGTACCGGAAGGATGAAACATGAAATACAAGGGAAGCTGCCATTGTGGCGATCATGCCTTCGAGGTCGAGGGTGCGCTGGAAAAGGCCATGGCCTGCAACTGTTCGATCTGCAGCAGAAAGGGGTATCTCCTCTGGTTCGTGCCCATGGAGAGCCTGCGCATTACCACGCCGGAGGGCGTGCTCACCACCTACCGGTTCAATAAGAAGATGATTCGCCACCAGTTTTGCCCTCGCTGCGGCTGTTCGCCTTACGGCACGGGCGAAGATCAAGCGGGCAACGCAATGGCCGCCATCAATGTGCGTTGCCTGGAGGGGGTGGATCTCGACAGCCTGGAAATCTATCCTTTTGACGGCCGCGCCCTCTGAGCGCCAGGGACAAGTATCGAGTTTGCTTCCCGTGGGCTGAGTTTGGGGGAAACCCTTCCCGGCGCGAAAGATCAGGACAGCAGTTTTCTGAGGAGTTGGTCCAGGGCGGAGGCGAACTTATTTCTGTCCTTGGGTCCATATGGCGGGGGTCCGCCCTGGACTAAGCCGGTTTCGCGTAGCTCGGCCAGGAGGTTCCGGCTGGCAAGGCGTTGTTTTACATTGGTCTCGGAGTAAATCAGTCCGCGGGGATCGATGCCGAGAGCGCCTCGGTCCACGATGCGGGCGGCGAGGGGAATATCGGCGGTGACCACCAGGTCCCCGGGCGCCACGTTTTCGGCAATGAAATCATCGGCCAGGTTCAAACCCTTGTCCACCAAATCCAGATGGATCCAGGTGGAACGGGGCAGGCGCATCGGCGCATTGGCCACGAGCCGGGTGGGTATCTCCAGGCGAATCGCCGCGCGAAACACGAGATCCTTCGCATCGCGGGGACAGGCATCCGCGTCTACCCAAATTTGCAAAAACAACCTCCAGGGACGCCCATCTTATACCAGTCACAAGATTCAAGCTACCAGCCCCGGGAGAAGCGGTGAATTCGAAAACCTGGTTTTACAAGGCCGCTTCTCTCAGTGTTGAAAATATGACCCATGAGGCGCTTGTAGCCCGAAGCCCGCCACTTGGATTAGGCGATGTTGTACTTGCTGAGCAGGTTGCCCAATTGTTGGCGCGAGATGTCGAGGCTGCGCGCGGTGCGCGTGCGGTTCCCGCCATAGCGGGCCAGCCGTTCGCGCAGGAAGCGGATGCGGTTGGCGGTCTCGAAAGCGTCCAGGGTTTGTAAAAGCTCGGTCCGCTGGTTGCCCGGACGGAGGAAGGTCACGCTTTCCCGCTCGGTAATCACCCCTTTATCGCCCCAGTTCACCAACACCCGTCGGATGTAGCTCTCCAACTCCCTGACGTTTCCCGGCCAGTCATAGCCTCGCAGCCGTTCGAAAAACGAGCGGTGAAAGCGCACGGAACGGGAGGGTTCATGCTTTTTGGCGAAATGATTCGCCAGAAGAGGCAGGTCCTCGAAGCGTTCGCGCAGGGCGGGTAGTTGAATTTCCACCTCGACCATGCGAAAGAACAAATCCTCCCGGAAAACCCTCTCGTCGATCAGGTGATGGATATCCTTATTGGTGGCCGTGATAAAGCGGATATCCACCTTGCGCACCCGGCTGTCGCCGATCCGAGAGAATTCGCCCTCTTGGATGACGCGCAGGAGCAGGGACTGCACCTTTTTGTTGATATCCCCGATTTCATCCAGAAACAAGGTGCCCCCGTTTACCAACTCCAGCAGTCCGGCCTTGTCCAGGGTAGCGCCGGTAAACGAACCGCGCATATGCCCGAACAACTCACTTTCCACCAGTTGTTCGGGGAAGTTGGCGCAGTTGATGGTGCGGAACGGTTTGTGCGCCCGGTTGGAGGCCTGATGGATCGCGCGCGCCACCAGTTCCTTGCCGGTCCCGCTCTCGCCCCAGATATAGACATTGAGCGCGGAGGGCGCATATTTGCAGACCTTGGCGAGCACCTCGGTCATGCGGCCGCTTTTGCCGATGATGCCGAAATGACCGCCGCGCGGTTGGTGCGCCGATGGTTCCGCGACGCTTTGGGCCGGTCGCTCCAGCGATGCGCGGTAGAACACCAGCTCGAATAGCTTGGCGTAAAAGCGGAACAGGGGTTCGTAATGGGTGCCCAGATCGTGTGCGGCCGCGCGTGCGTTCACGAACCAAACCATGACCTCACGGCCCAGACCGGGGTCAATGGGTAGCAGCAGCAGGCTGCGCGGTTCATGGGTGTGGGGATGGACGAAGGTGGTCACCAGCGGGGCTTGCAAGCCGCGCAAATGGGTTTGCTGTAAATGTTCTCGGATTTCCTCGGGCACCGCGGCGTCCCTGCCGTCTACCACGGCCAGCGGCGTCCAGCCCCCGCGCCGCCGCTCACAGGCGCCCCAGCCACAGAAGGGCCAGGTGGATTGCAGGCCCTGCAGCAGTTTCTTTTGGAACGCCGTGGTATCTGGGTTCTGCCAGTCGAGGGACTCGAAATGGTGGAGCACGCTTTCCCAGTGCTCGCGGGGTACCTCTCCCAAGTTGCGCAGGTGGGCGAAGGCCTTTTTGTGGAAGGTCTCATAGTGCGCGCCGGTGGCGACCATATGTTCTTCAAAGGCCGTGGCCAAGGATTGGGAAAGCGCGCTGAGGGGAATCAAATCCGATTCGATTACCTGGCGCAGCCAAAGGAAGTGGCAGGCGCCGAAGTAACCCGTTCCCACGCCGGCCACGAGCTCCGCGAAGGTCACTTCCTCCTTTCCGGTGAGGTGGTCCAGCAACTGGTGACGCCACCGGGTCAACTCCGGATAGGGTTCCGCACATTTTTCTTCGGGCAGGCCCAGCACGAAATGGGCGAAACGCATGGCGATCAGCGCTTCATCGCGCAGCAGCGGATAGGGATTGCGGCGTTCCAATAGCGAACGCAACAAGCTGAGGTCCTCGGCCACCTCGTCCTTGGAATACAGCAGCGCGGCGTTCAGCTTGAGGGCCGCGCCCTTGAGCTGCTCGTCTTCATCGCCCAGCTTTTGCGCGAGCAGGTCGTGATTTTGGGCATGGCGGTCAAAGCGGTCGAGATCGTTGAGGAACAGGGAACAGACCATGAAATTGTAGAGAATCTGGCACTGGGTCGCCCGGTCGCCGCTCTCCTTGGCCTGCTGATAGAGCGGCTCGAACCGGTTGGCCGAGGAGATGAAGCGGCCCGCGAGGTTCTCCGCCGTAGCCCGGTTGAAGCGGATCGAGGCCAGTTCGAGGGCATTGCCGGTTTGCGCGAAGCAGTCTTCCGCCCGACGATAGGCCTCGATCGCCCGGCCGGGCCGATTCTTGCGGAAGAGGGTGTTGCCGTAAAGCTTGAAGGCGAGCCCGCGCCAATTGAGATCGTAATGGGCTCGCAACACGGAGAGCGCGGCCTCCGCACGGGCCGCGGATTCCGCGAACTCCCCGCTGCGCCAGGTTTGATTGGCGACCATCCAGTCGCGCGCGTAGGTGGGCCATGCCCGCGAGGGTGGATCGACGGCGGCGCGGGCCACCGCGATCCGCGCGCTCCATTCGTGATGGGCGGCGGGCGAAAAATCATCCGCGTTCAGTCCTTCGAATTTGCGGGCGCCGCGCAGCAGGGCCAGCGAATCGCCCACCTGGGCGGCGCATTCGACCGAGCGAACCAGGGCGTGGGCCTTGAAACCCGGCCGGGCCCCGGGCCTCGCGGCCAGTTGCCGGTAGGCGGCAAGGGCCTTTTCCATCTTGCCGTTGGCGAGGTGGCGGTTGGCGCGGGTGAGCACCATCAGGGGTCCTTTGCGGGCGGCCTCACCGGGATCCGGGACCAGGCCCCGCAGGAGCTCGGCAAAGCGGGCGAAGTCGCGGAACCACGGGATACGCTCCTCGCGGTAAATGCTCTCCAGGCGCCAGAGCGGCTCCAGCTCGAAGCGGTCGAATACCGCGGCTTCCAGGCTTTTCAGGAAGGGCTGGAGCGCCTTTTCCCGGCGCAGGATGGCCGCGAGATAAGCCGATTGCACGAGATCCGGTTCCGCCAAACCCACCTCGTACTCGAACAGCCTGGTTTGAATATGGCCGCGGTCCTGACGGGTGACTTGCCGCTGGACAAACGCGGCCAGTGCTGGGATCGCCAACCTGCAATGGCTGTCGTCCTCGCTTTTCAGATAGCGGAACCCGCGCAGCTTGGCCAAAGCGGCCTTGAGCCCGCGCACCCGGAAGGCGGTTTCCAGATCGTCGAGCCTGAGTCCGCGGCGCGAGCTGGCGATCACCTTGAGCACCAACTGCTCCTTGGGGGCCAGGAAACGCCACTGATGCTCCAGAAACCGCTCGAACAAACCCGGATGGTGGAAATGATCCTCCAGCCAGTAAAATACCCAGGCCTCCTCGCCATTGGTTTCCTGCAGCAGGCGCCGGCCGAGCTCGGGCTCGAAACGCGGCACCTGATCATGCCAGACAAGCGCGTTGAGACGGGTTTCGTCCATGGCCGCGGGATGCAGGTAATGCCAGTCAAAGGGCCAGTTCCGGTCGAGCTCGCGAAAATGAGGATGGGGGAAGGCGTCGCCGGTCAGAATCAAGACAAAGGGCAGATGCGCCACCCAACTGGAGAAATTCATCAGGGTCTCGAAGGAAGCGCGGTCCATGTGTTGGATATCCTCGATGATCAGCACGAACCCCTTGCAGAAGCGGGGCACAATGGCCTCAAAGACCCGTTCCATCAAGTCCCGCCACTTGGCGACCAGGTCCTCGGCCGCGTGCCATTCCGAGAGCGGCACCAACTCGGACTCGAATTCCGGATGGTCCAAATGGCGAACCACGCCCTCCCGCAACAGCAGGATGATGTCGTTAATGATTTTGTAGTGGCGCGTTTCCCGCTCCACCACCCAGGAGTGGAACACCATGAAGCCCTGCTGCTCGGCCAGCTTGGTGAAGGGCTCAAGGCGCTGTACCTTTTCCCGGCCCGGAAACACCTGCAAGGCCAAGGCCTGGGGTTTGGCCTTGGCCCGAACCAGGCTGTCCTTCAGCGCCTCCAGCGTGGGATGATCCTCGCTGGCCAGCCAGACCGGACCCGCTGGAATGGGGGCGCCGCCCGGTGGACGCAAGACTTGGGCGGCTTCCCATAAGTCGCTCCAGGAGGGCCGCGCCGCGGGTTCGGGCTCCAGCATGGACGCCAGGATTGGATCCCAGCATTTTTTGAGTTTGCGCAACACCGGGGTGACGCCGGTGAAGGGTTCGCCTGGCGGGCGCACCTTTCCCGTCAGAAAGTGAACGAACAACGCGCCCAAGTGGTAGATCTCGGTTTGGGGGGTGCGCAATTTGTGGGTCATGAGCTCTGGCGCCGCGTAGCGCACGTCTAAATTGGCCAGCGGATCCTCCGATTGCAGCGCGTCCTTGGCGAGGCAGATCTCGTGGCCGACGATGATCAGAGGCCGCGACTCCCCGCCGTGGAACATTTTGCTCAAATCCAGATGGGGATGGTACAAACCTCTCGAGGTCAAAAAGTGAAAGGCGCTGATCAGGTTTAGGAAAAGGGTCGCCAGGGTTTCGGGCTTCAGGCGGCCGGCCTTGAGCTCGGGCAGGGGGGCCACGTTCTCCAGCGGCTCCATCAGGGCCAGGTAGTGGTTGTCGAACACGAGGTAGCGGTAAATTTCGGCAAAGCAGGGATGCACCTGATGGGTCCAGGTGAACAACGCCTCCTCCACTCCCTTGATCTTGGGCAGGACCCTGCCCATCAGCGGCTTGTCGTGGATGATATCGGTCACATCCACATACCCGGGAATACGTTCGCTTTTGTGGACCCGGTAGCGGGCATTCATCACCGCGGGAATCGATTGCATGGCGACTCCTCTCCCAATCGTCCGAGACGGGCGCGCCAATATCATCCGGGTCACGATGCTTCCGCCGCCCGAGACTTGGGTAGAAATAAAATAAGATTTTCTAGTGGATTAATGTTTATTCTTGGATTAGTTGTTCGTTAGGTAAGCTGGTATTATACATGATTTGTAAATTTCGAACGACCTCAATCGGCTCCGAACGCCACCGAGCCCGGTCTCCTCCATGCCGTCCCTCCACAAAAAGGGAGCCCGGACACGCCTTCCCCCACCGGTTTATTTCCATCTATCCACGGGTAAGGTCAACAAACCGAACGGATGAGGGCCGGTCTTTTTTTTGAGAGGAAGGGCCGGGCCTGTGTTTTAATATCCCTGTAACGAACCCGGATACCGGGGACCACGCGTATCCGGGTATGCCCCGCATCGCGGCTATTCGCGGGCCCGCGCCCTTCGGCTCAGACCTAGGCGTTTTCGGGCCCGAACCATTCGGAAGGGATCAAAAGGAGACCTTTATGTCGGCTCAAAACCGAACCACCCACGCCAGCAACAGCATCACGATCCGGGTCAAGCTGGAGCACCGTCCACGCGTCCTGGCGCGATTGACCCACACCATCGGCGATTTGGACGGTCAAATCGGCGCGATCGATATCGTGGACGCCACCGGCGACTCGATTACCCGGGACTTTACCATCGACACGGCCGGAGATCAGCATGCCGAGGAAATCGTGGCCGCCATCAGGAAGTTGGAGGGGGTGGAAATCGTTAATTTCTCCGACCGCACCTTTCTCCTGCACCTGGGCGGAAAGATCGAGGTCAAGAGCAAGATGCCGCTCAAGACCCGCGACCAGCTCTCCATGGCCTACACCCCGGGCGTGGCGCGAATTTGCGAGGCAATCCGTGTGAAACCCGAGGACGCCTTCAAGCTGACCATTAAGCGCAATACCGTGGCCATTGTCAGCGATGGAACCGCGGTGTTGGGTCTGGGCGATATCGGACCGGAAGCGGCCATGCCGGTCATGGAAGGCAAGGCCATGCTGTTTAAGGAGTTCGCCAACGTGGACGCCTTCCCCATTTGCCTGGCAACCAAGGACGCCGACGAAATCGTCAAGACGGTCAAGTACATTGCGCCGGGGTTCGGGGGCGTCAACCTGGAAGACATCGCCGCCCCGCTGTGTTTCGAAATCGAGGCGCGCCTCAAGCAGGAATTGGATATCCCCGTGTTTCACGATGACCAACACGGAACCGCGGTGGTGCTGGTCGCGGCCTTTATCAATGCCCTGAAGGTGATCGGCAAGCAAGCCGAGGGCCTGAAAGTGGTGGTCGCCGGGGTCGGCGCCGCGGGCACCGCTTGCACCAAAATGATGATGAAGCTCGGGGTGCGCAACATCATCGGCTGCGACCGCAAGGGCGCGGTCACCAAGTCCCGCGACGACCTGAACGCGGCCAAGCGGGAATACGCGGACATCACCAACCCCAATCAGGAGAGCGGCTCCCTCAAGGACGTCATTCGCGGCGCGGATGTATTCGTGGGCCTGTCCGCGCCCAAGCTATTGGACGAGAATGACATCGCGGGCATGAACAAGGATGCGATCGTCTTCGCCATGTCCAATCCCGTTCCCGAAATCATGCCCGAACTCGCGCTCAAGCACGCGGCCGTGGTGGCCACGGGCCGCAGCGATTATCCCAACCAAATTAACAATGTGCTGTGTTTCCCGGGCATCTTTCGCGGGGCCCTGGACTGCAACGCCTCCGATATCAACGAGGAAATGAAGATGGCCGCGGCCCGGGCGATCGCCGAGACGATTGCCGACAATGTGCTGACCCCGGATTACATTATCCCCAGCGTGTTCGATACCAAGGTCGTGCCGGCCGTGGCCAAGGCCGTGGTCAAGGCCGCCATCCAAACCGGGGTCGCCCGCCGGGGCAAGTCCTGATCCCAGCCCGAGAGGAAGCGCATCCATGAGCAAAAAACGCGAAGAATGGGAGGCCCGGGCGCTCGCGGAACTGCGCGGCCAAGGCCTGGACAGCCTTTACTGGGACAGTGACGAGGGAATTCGGGTGAAACCCGTGTACGCCCAGGAGGATATCGCGGATCTACCCCATGTGGACGCCTACCCGGGCGCCTTTCCCTTCATCCGCGGCCACAAGGCCACCATGTACGCGGGCCGACCCTGGACCATCCGCCAATACGCGGGTTTCTCCACGGCCGAGGAGTCCAACG
>JBGTRP010000008.1:0-27115 GCA_041940685.1 Acanthopleuribacteraceae bacterium | reverse complement strand
CGGGCGTGGCCTCGAACGGGCCGGCAAGTGAACTTTAGAGTAGGACTTTGGTGGTTTCTTCTAGGGAATCCCGGCCGTTGGGAAAGCAAGCCCACGGCGCGTCCGGGCGCGCCGGGAGCCGGGATGCGCTTCACCGCCAGGGCGACCCGCACCGGCGACAGTCGCCGTCCTCCTGTTGCGACCATCGTCGCCCCTCCCTCGTTGCCGTCGGCTCGCCGTCCTCCCCCCTCGGGGCGGACACCGACCGCCATCCATCGGCGGACTGACTAGTCAGTCAAATTTTCCTTCAATCGGGATTCGGGCGGCCGACGGGACCGGCAGTGAAGGACGGGGTGCCTGGAGGGGGCCCCGGTGACGGGCCTGCGGGCCCCGGGGAGGGCGACGATGAGCGAGCGAGCGCGGCACCAGTGGGGGGCCGACCGACGCAAGGAACCACTGCCGCCGAGGCCGGCACCGGCCACGGACCGCGAGCTGGCCTGGGCCCGCTTCGCCATCGTGGCCACCCTCGGCCTCCTGGCCGCGTACGTGGCCACCACCTCGCTGGGCGAGTTCCTGGCCGGGGGCAGCGACGTCAACCGCCTCGGCGAGCATCCGAGCCGTGCGGGGAGCCATACGGTCGCGCCTGCCGAAATAGCTGCCGAGCTGGGTTTCGATGAAACAGACCGGCACATTGCCGGTATTCTCCATGCGGTGTTTGGTCCGCACCGGAACCACCACCGATTCGCCGGCCTTCAGAATGCGGGTCTCCTCGCCCAGGGTGACGCGTGCGGTTCCTGAGACGATTACCCAATGCTCGGTGCGAAACTCGTGCATCTGGAGAGAAAACCGTCTTCCCGGCAGCAGGGTCAGGCGCTTGGTCTTGTGGGTTGGGGCTTCTTCAAGAATGGTGAAATCTCCCCAGGGCCGGTATTCGGTGATTTGGGTCCTGGCGCCTTGGGATTCCTGCGCCTCAATCCTCGCGGCGATCTCTTTGACCCGCTGGGTTTGCGTTTTTTGCGCCACGAGCACGGCCTCATTGGTTTCCACCACCACCAGGTGTTCGAGGCCGATGCCGGCCACCAGGCGGCGCTCGGAGTGGATATAACTGTTCTTACAATCGATCAACATCGCATCGCCCTTGGCGCCGTTGCCGTTTTTGTCCTCGGGCATTGCCTCGCTGACCGCGCGCCAGGAACCCAAATCGCTCCAACCGCAATCCACCGGCGCCACGCGGGCGCGCCGCGTGTGCTCCATGACCGCGTGATCGATGGAAAGGGCGGGCGCACGGGCGTAGGCCTCGCGATCGCCGTCCAGGAATGCGTCTACCCTGGCTACGATATCGGGCTGGTATTCATTCAGCTCCGCCAGCATTCGCGAGGCCTTGAAAACGAAAATTCCCGCGTTCCAGAAATAGTTGCCAGCCTCAAGATAGGATTCGGCCTTGGTCCGGTTCGGCTTTTCCACGAATCGGCACACCTCCAAAACCGGTCCCTCTCCCCGCGCCTCGATATATCCGTACCCGGTTTCCGGACCCGTGGGCGTGATGCCCAAGGTGATGATGGCGTCCGCCTCGGCCGCCCGAACCGCGAGGCGCAGTTGCTCCAGAAACGCGGTGTTGTTTCCTATGATATGGTCCGCGGGCAAAACCACTAAGACGGGGTCCCGGCCCTTCTGCTCCAGAGCGCGGATGGCCAGCAAAATCGCCGGCGCCGTGTTGCGGCCGACCGGTTCTCCGATCACGCGAGCCTGTTCCTCCAGGCCAAGCGCCTTCAAGTCCTCCCACACCCGGTCTTGGTGCCGTTCGCCACAGACGATGGTCGTGGCGTCCGCGGGGGCCAATTCGCGTAAACGCAGCAGGGTTTCCTGGAATAGAGAATACTCGCCCAAAAGTTTTAGGAACTGTTTGGGGCGGTTTTGGTTTGAAAGCGGCCACAGGCGGTAGCCGCTGCCGCCGGCCAGGATTACCGGGAAAAGTTCCATGGAGCGGTCCTCTCATATAGATGTGATGCACTATTGTAGCGGAATTTGAAATTTCCCCTCATGAGAACCACGCTCAAGGCCGAGAATACCGATTTTTTCCGAAATCGCGCTCATTCCACCCAGGGATCATAAGATCCGAAGCTCCAGACATGGCCTTCCGGATCGCGACAGGTGTAGACTCGGCCCCCATAATGTTGATCCGCGATTTCCACGACGATCTCGGCGCCCTCTGCTTTCGCGCGGGCGTAATGGCGATCCACATCGGCCACGATCATATAGGCCGCCTGGGTCGACCCGCCTGCTTCCTCGGGTTGGCGCATCAAGGCTTGAAATTCACCGTCTCCGGTTGAGCCGAGCATGATCATGCCGTTCCCGTAACGCAACTGCGCGTGTGCGATGGTTTGGTCCTCTCCGGGCACCACCAAATGTTCCTCAAACCCGAAGGCCTTGCACAACCAACGAATCGCGGCCGGAGCATCCCGGTAGTACATGCAAGGGATGATGGTTGCCACGGGTTTTTTAGACTTTTGCTTCACCTTCGCTTCCTAAATCATGATGTTTCAAAAATCCTAACACGGGGCCGATCAAACCTCTCTGAAACAGGAATGGATCTCGCGCCTCGGATGATTTCCTCTACAATAGCATGCATAAGAGGCGCCCATGTTTTCCTGGTTTCGGAAAAAGAAGCTCGTGGACAGGACACCCACCAAGGTCTGGATGGATGAGGACCGGAAGTTTGCCGGTTTCATCCATCTGGTTCAGGTGCATCGCCAAACACACGGGGTCGTGCTCGCGGTTGCCCAGTTCGAGGCGGCCCGGATTCGGCTTGAGAGGGCGTTGCGGGATGCGGGCATTGACTTTGTCCCCTTCGACAAGCGGCTGATGGCCGCGATCGGGTCACGCTCGGAAAAGACGCCGGTCTGGATCGTCTCGCCGGAGCGGTTTCGAACGCGTTACCCACCCGCGGATTTCCGCAATCAAAGGGTGCGTTTTTCCATGCTGGTGATCGATCGCCATCCCCTGGCCGAACCGGAACAAAAGATCCTGGAGTTTGCCGAGAGCATACCCTTCCATGTGTCGCTCACCTTTTTCTGCTCCCTCGATGATCCCTTGGTCTCGAGCTTCTCCCGTGAGGGTAGCCTGCAAGCGTTGATGCAGAACCTGGGCGCGGAGGAATGCTTGGAGCACGCGATGATCGACAGCAGCCTGCGCTCTATCCAAAAGAAGATTGCCAGGGTCATTGGCCGCGAGAAACGCGCCGAATCCACGCAGGAGTGGTTCCGTCTTAATCTCCCGGATGGCGTCTAGGCCGATGGCGCAAGAGTGAGGCCCGAATGACCGCTGGAAAAAGCCGGCGCTAGAAAACGAGGATGCGACATGACCATTCCCGCCAATTGTTCCGCCTTCCACCTCCCTCGAAAAACCCCGCGTTTGGTCTTGCGCGCCCTCCGCGTGGAAGACCTGGCCGACATCCATCTGCTCTGTTCCCACCCGGAGATTTGCCGCTACATCCGGCCGCCCATGACGCGGGAGCAGGTGGAGAAACATATTCGGGACCGCCTGCGGCCCTGGTCTTTCGAGGACGGGAAATGGCTTTCCCTGGCCGTCTGTCTCGCCCATGATGAGAGCCGGGTCATCGGCGAGGCCGTGTTCCGCTTTGAATCGAGGGCCGACCGGCGTATGGAAATCGGGTACCGCTTTCGCCCGGAAAGCCAGGGCAAGGGTTACGCCATCGAGGCGGTTCGGGGTTTGGTGGCGTTGCTGCTGGAAAATTTTGAGCTCCACAAGCTCGTGGCTTATTGTGATGCGGAAAACGCCGCTTCGATCCGGCTGCTGCAACGGCTCGGCATGACCGAGGAAGGTTTGCTACGCGAGCATTATTACCTAAATGGCGGTTGGCGCGACCTCCACGCCTTTGCGCTGCTCTGCCGCAAATACCGGTCCACGTAGACGCCAATTGGAGACGGAGCGAAGCAAGGACCCTTTCGCTTAAAGCCATGGTTGGTGACCAAAAAACCTCCAAAACAGCCCACCAGCGAAATTAGGATCACCATGATTTGTGTTCTGTTCATCCAGAAACAGAATCACTCACCACGAAGGCCACGAAGTTCACAGAGAAAAAGGAAACGGATCCACTCAACTTTTCACGCTTCTTGAAGCGCCGCTTCCCAACGCCAACCGAACCAGCCGGGAGACTTTGGGGCCAGGCCATCAAATTCCCCGGGATCCCGAGGGAACGCCCGAAAAAGAATGGTGATCAGGTTGATGGCCTGGCCCCAATCATCGAAGGGTTGGAAAATACGGCCGTCGATTGCGTGTCTAACCCGCGCGCGAGGTTGCCAGTCCGGCGATTGGTTAGGGTGTGCTCTTTTCGCTCGCGTCTTGGCCCATGAGTAGCGCGCGTTTGCCCTCTTCGCTTTCCAAAAAGGGTGCGTACACATATTCGCACCAGTCCTCGACCTCTCTTTGGGCCAGCTTCAAGGGCAACAAAACATCCTTTTCATTTACGTATAGGAAGTAGCCCCGTTGCTCGATGGTTTGGGGGTCCAACACGGCCAGGCGAGCATAAAAACTGGGAAAGGGCGCCACGTCGATTTGGTGACCCTGAGAAAGCAGCTCTTTTAACGGGCGATCGGTATAGCCGGAGTCAGGCGTTTTCCGCTCCTGAAAAAGAGAGTTCACAAACCGCTTGCGGTGGTATTCGGTGGAGAAAAAAAAATGGAACCGCCCCCCGTTTTCCTCGCTCCCACCGCTGGCCGCAAAAAGATGATGGGACAGCTCGTGATATAAGCGCTTGACATTGCCATGCATGCTGGAAAGACCCTCGTCCCAGCGGCAAAAAACTGAAAAACGGCTCTTGTGCAAATCGTCGCAAAATTCCTGTAGGATTCGATCCTCGCCCGCCAACCTGGGTGGCGGCTCCTGTCCGTTCTTGATATCCGATGGAGCCAAGGACTCCAAGAATTGTCTTTTCACCAACTCCGGCGGATCGTAAGGGTCGTTGGAAAGTTTTTCTTCGATCAGATCCAATATGGCGGAGCGGTACTCTTCCGGCATGACGCGGGCGCTGGAGTCATCGCTGGTTTTTAAATAATGGCTGAGCATGGAGTTGCAGGTTTTCCATTTCGCCTCATCAAAATGGTTCGAAATGCGGGCAATTTGCCGCGCCACCTCCGCCTGGGATTTGAAAAGCGGTTTGCGGTCGATTCCCAGCGGGGTTCTCAGTAAAAGGTCACTGGGTCCCATGAGCCGCTTCCTGACTGGAGGGTTTCTCCGGTTCGGTTGTGTTTGTCCCCTCAATAAACAAATACTTTCCAATATCAATCTCGGAAATGAGTGATTTGCCTTTTTTTGTAAGTGAAAAAACCCATCCAGGTTCCTGGGAAATCAGGTTTCTGTTTTCCATGTCTTTAAGGATAAATTCAAAAAGCTGGTCGGCAATTGCGCCTCCATGTGGGTCGCAAAATATAGTGTCTGGTAATCCGCATCGAGCGCGAAGGTTCGGCAACTTGGAAGGCCCGATGGTCAGGGTAGCAAGCACCCGTTTATGTACTTCGAATAGTGGGAGCTCTTGCACTGGGCGAAAATAGGAATAGCATAAGCCCCATCCCAATCCCAGGAACATCAAGTTCAAGACTGTTTGGATGTACCACCTGGAAAAGATGCTCCGTTTTTGTTTGGCCGGGTGATCTACCAATTTCGGTTCATTCTTAGATTCTGAGTTCATCATAGTCGCTTCTCCTCGGTAAACGTCCAAGATCGGTTGGGGAACGGCCCAAATTCAATACCAAAATGTTTTGCTTTAGGGAAAGTCGGGTTTTCAAGTCAGGGACCTCCTTGCTGGATCGTGAGAATATGGCTCTCAAAGGGTGAGAACCTTGACTATAGCAAATTTTTGATCACGTGTCAATAATACGTAAATATTTGAAAATAAACAATTTAACAAATAATTTCGAGATTTATTTTTAAAAACTGCTATGAATTAGGTTTTCAGTGATTTCAGTGTGACAGATCTTTCTCTAGGCGCCATTTTCCCTGATCGATTCATTCCTCCGTTGTCCTTAGCCTTTCTTGACCGTCAAAATGGGGTTTGCGATGGAGCCATCGGGGGATGGCGTCCATTCTTCTGTATAATGTGACCTTTAGGGAACTTTCCCTTTGTCACAATCGATGGGTTTGGCGATGGTCATCCGAGGCTCCCCTCTTGGGAGAGCCTAGCCGGACTTGCTCGCGGTTTGCGGCCAGCCCGGTTTCCGGAAGCTCCCCACGCGATTCGAACCCAAGCCGTATGGAGGAAATGAATGAGCTATGTTACGCGATTCGGGTTGTTGCTTTGGCTGCTGTGCATCCCACCGTCGCTGGCGCAAAAGAAGAACAAGAAGCAGGAGGCGGCAAAAAGCGCGTCATCGGAGGAGAGCTCGGTCTTCAACGCCAAGACCTTCGAGGGTCTGGCCTTTCGCAATATCGGTCCGGCAATCGCCTCGGGCCGCATTATCGATTTTGCGGTCAACCCGAACCATCCCAAGCAATACTACGCCGCGATCGCATCCGGCGGCGTATGGAAAACCAACAATTCCGGCACCACCTGGGAACCCATCTTCGACGACCAGGGTTCCTACTCCATTGGTTGCGTCACCCTGGACCCCAATAATCCTTCGGTGGTCTGGGTCGGCACTGGAGAAAACAACAGCCAGCGCAGCGTGGGTTACGGCGACGGCGTGTACAAGTCTCTTGACGGCGGTAAATCGTGGCGGCACATGGGTTTGAATAACTCCGAGCACATCGCCAAAATTATTGTCCATCCCGAGGACTCCAACACCGTGTACCTGGCCTCCCAAGGCCCTCTATGGTCGGATGGCGGCGAACGCGGCGTGTATAAAAGCACCGATGGCGGTGAAAACTGGAATCTGATTTTGGACGCGGGCCCGCAAACCGGGGTCACCGA
Source organism: Acanthopleuribacteraceae bacterium (assembly GCA_041940685.1). Lineage (GTDB taxonomy): Bacteria > Acidobacteriota > Holophagae > Acanthopleuribacterales > Acanthopleuribacteraceae > JBGTRP01. Next base: position 20,211 of record JBGTRP010000008.1, on the reverse strand, counting down.
TCTGTTGATGGACCCGCGCGATCCCAATCTTTTGTATGCGGCCACCTACCAGCGGCGGCGGCATGTGTGGACCCTGATCAATGGAGGACCGGAATCCGCGATTCACAAATCCACCGATGGCGGCGCCACCTGGCGCAAGGTTTCCAGGGGTCTGCCGCGCGTGGAAATGGGTAGGATCGGGCTTGCCCTCGCGCCCTCCCAACCGGATATCATTTACGCCATCATCGAGGCGGCCCAACGCAAGGGCGGATTCTACCGGTCCACGGACCGCGGCGAGAGCTGGAGCAAGCAGAGCGGTTACGTGAGCGGCAGCCCACAGTACTATCAAGAGATCTTCGTGGACCCCAGCAATCCCGATCGCATTTACTCCATGGACACCTGGCTCCACCGCAGCGAGGATGGCGGAAAAAACTTCGCCAAGGTCAATGAAAAATTTAAGCACGTGGACAACCATGCCATGTGGATCGACCCCGAGGACCCGGACTATCTGCTAGTCGGCTGCGACGGCGGCATCTACGAGAGCTTCGACCACGGCGAAACCTGGCATTTCAAAGCCAACCTCCCCATAACCCAGTTCTACCGGGTGACGGTGGACCAGTCCGAACCTTTCTATTATGTCTATGGCGGCACTCAGGACAATTTCACGATTGGCGGTCCCTCGCGCACCACCTTCGAGCATGGCATTTCCAACCGTGAGTGGTTTATCACCCTGGGGGGCGATGGGTTTCAAAGCAGAGTGGACCCGACCGACCCCAATATCGTGTATTCGCAATACCAATACGGCGGCCTGGCCAGGTACGATCGCGCCAGCGGCGAGCGGGTTTTTATCCGGCCGCAAACCGCGCCGGGCGAGCCCGCCTCGCGCTGGAACTGGGATTCTCCCCTGGTTATCAGCCCCCACGCGCCGCAACGGCTGTACTTCGCCTCGCAACGGGTGTACCGCAGCGATGACCGCGGCGATAGCTGGCGCGCGATCAGCCCCGATCTGAGCCGCGATCTCGACCGCAACCAACTGGCGGTCATGGGCCGGGTTCAAAGCATCGACGCGGTCTCCAAGAACCGCTCCACCTCGCCATACGGCAGCGTGGTCTATCTTTCCGAATCGACCTTGAAGGAAGGGTTGTTGGTGGCCGGCACCGACGATGGCCTGATCCAAATTACCGAGGACGGAGGGGCCAACTGGCGCAAGCTGGACAGCTTCCCGGGGGTGCCGGAAAGAACCTACGTGAACCGCACCCTGGCCTCGCGGCACTCGCAAACCCGGGTATACGCGGCATTCAACAACCACAAAATGGGCGACTTCAAACCCTACGCGTTGAAAAGCGAGGATTTGGGTGCGAGTTGGGTATCCATCGCCGGCAATTTGCCCGAGCGCGGTTCGGTATACGCCTTGGAAGAAGACCCCGTCAATCCGGATTTGTTGTTCGCGGGTACCGAGTTCGGCGTGTTCTTTACCATTGACGGCGGCGCGCGCTGGACCAGGCTGAGCGGCGGCATTCCCACGATCGCGGCCCGCGATCTCGCCATTCAGGAGCGGGAGAACGATCTGGTGGTGGCCTCATTCGGCCGGGGTTTCCTGATCCTGGACGACTACACGCCGCTACGCGGGCTGACCGAGGAGACGCTGGAGCGAGAAGCGGTGCTTTTCCAACCCAAACGCGCCTGGGCCTACGTGGAAGAGCTGCCCCTGGGGCTGCCTGGAAAGGGCTTCCTCGGCGATAGCTTTTTTACGGCTCCCAACCCGCCTTTCGGCGCGATATTCACCTATTACCTCAAAGAGGAATACAAGTCGAATCAAGAGAAAAGGCGGGACGCGGAGAATGAACTGATCAAGGAAGGCAAGGACGTGGCCTATCCATCCCGCGAGGCGCTAAAAGCCGAATTGCGCGAGGAGGATCCCATGGTGTTGCTCACGGTGAGCGACGAAACGGGGCAGGTGGTTCGCCGCATGGAAGTCCCCAACAAAAAGGGTTTCCATCGCGTGTCGTGGAACCTGCGCTTTCCCCCGCCCGACCCGGTGCGTCTCTCCCCGAGGAGCACGGATAACCCCTTTGTCGATCCGCCCATCGGACCCGCGGTCGTGCCCGGCGCCTACCGGGTAAGCCTGGCCAAAAAGGTCGACGGCGTGATCACGCCCTTGGGTGAACCCATGAGCTTCGAGGTCAGCGCCCTGGGTACGGCCACCCTGGCCGCCAAGGACAAGGAAGCCAGGCTGGCTTTTCAAAAGAAGACCGCGCGGCTACAGCGGGCGGTGTTGGGCGCGCAAAGGGCCTTATCGGAAGCCGAGGATCGCCTGGCCTACATCCAACGCGCGATTCTGGAGACGCCCGCGGCGGGGTCTGACCTCTTGGAGGAAGCGCGCGCCTTGACCATGCGGCTGAAGGACCTCTCCGTGGCGCTTTCCGGCGATCCGGTGAATCGCTATCTCGCGGAACCCGACCCTCCTTCCATCTCCGATCGGGTCGACAACGTGATCAACAGCTACTGGACTTCCACCGCGGCCGCGCCCCTCACCGCGCGTGAGGATTACCGCATCGCGGCCGAGGCCTTCGGTCCGTTGCTGGAGGCGTTGCGCGCCTTGGTGGAAAAAGACCTGACCGGTTTGGAGGCCAAACTGGAGAGGGCTGGAGCTCCCTGGACCCCGGGACGCATTCCCGATTGGAAGCCCGAATAGGGATCTTGCGCCCGGCAACCTGCTCTCGCCACACGCGCTTGGGGTAAGCCCCACTCCTTCAGATGTGGGGCCCTCCCTCGCGCTGGATCAAAACATCCTATCGGCGGGGGTCAAAATTCGAAGGTATGGCCCTGAATGCGGGTTTCCAGACCGGGCCGGTTCAATGCTTCAAGCTGTTGCAGCACGGTTTGTTGGAACATGGGTTTCAGATGGTAAATGAGGATCCTGCAATCTTTTTCCAGCTTGGCAAGGTCATTGGCGAGCAGGTTGGGGGTCAGGTGTCCGCTGTTCCGGGCCAACTCCTCCATGTGATTGGGGAAGGAGCAATCCACCACTACCGCCTTGAGATTGTCCTTTCGGTTGGCGATTTCCCAAATGCGGTCGGTATTGCAGGTATCGGAGGTGAACAGCACGCTGGCGCGATCATTTTCCACAAAATAACCGAAACAGGGGACGACGTGGTTCACGGGCACGGCCATGATGCGCAAATGACCAATTTGAAAGGGCTTCTCCGGCTCCACCAGCCTGAACTCGATCATGGGCTTTTCCGGGGAGGGTAAAAGCGTGAAGTCCGGCCAGACGACATCGTTGAAGATATGTTTTCTGAGGGCGTCGATAACTTTGGCTCCCGCCCAGATGCGCAAGGGCGCCTCGGTTTTGTCGAATAGGTTGTCGACCAGGAAGGGCAGGCACAGGGTATGGTCCAGGTGAGAATGGGTAACCACCACATCGGTGATCGAGACCTGCTGCTCCAGGGTTAAAACCTGGGTAAGGCAGCCCGCATCCAGTGCGAAACAATCATCCACGAGAAAGCTGGTGAGATTGCTGGTATTGGTATTGCCGCCGTAGGCGCCGAGAAACTTGACTTTCATAATCTCGCCTGAATGGTTTCGCCCTGGTTTGAATTGGCAACGATCTTAACATAGAATCAACCGCCAAAAGCGGTCAAGGATTCAAACAAAACAAGGCGGAGTCCCTTTACCTTGCCTACGAATTCGGCCGGTCGAAGTTCCCCCGGTTTTTGGGTGTCCGCTTCAAAAGGAGATCGGTAGCGAAAAGCGCGGGGGAGCCTCCGTTCCCTTTCCCGAGCCCAATGTTTGCCCAAGACCATCACTTTTGAAATGAGCTAGCGCACAATCTCCCCGGCGGCCTCTTTTACCGTGACCGTGGGTGATTTTCCTGACTTTTCTTGTCGGGAGGGCGCGCGCGTCTTTTCGCCGGGCGCATCCAACTCGGCTTTCCCTTTCTCCTTCGGTCCCAGGGGAAACACGAGCGGGTCGACCACGGCGCGCGGCAAGGTCAGCAGATCCTCTTCCTCGGGCGGTTCCCGCTCTAAAAACCGTGGGTCCGGGCACCAAAACCCTCCGGGAAGCTTTTCTTTACTCAATGGGCATCCCTCCTCAAACGCGAATGGCCTTTTGCAGATTGTCTCATTATAGCCACATGGCCGCTCAGGGTTTTCCGGCATATTCGCAAAGACCCCGGCGGTTGAAACGCAACACAAGGTCGCCGCCCTGGTTCGCGGGGCCGGGCTGGATCGATTGAGCGAGAATCTGCCAGCGAACCAGGGCTTCACGCTTATGGCTGGAAAGAATTTCGAGATGGATAGGGGGAAGCGGGTTCTTCATCAGCTCGCGCCAGGAACGATCCAGGCCGGCATGATTGAGGCTCGAATTGGCGAGAAGCGGCCAGGAAACGGAGGTGTTTTTGCTGAAAAGCTTTGCTACGGCATTTTCGTCTCTGGCCTGCCAGGCCGCCTGAAGACGGTCCAACCAGGATTGATGGTCAGGGGAAGCTTTATTCTCGCGGCGGGAATTTTTTGCCGCCGCGCGTGGGGAGGGCTGAACCAGAAGTTCCTGGTAATCCGCGGCCTCTTCCAGGTTGGCGTCTTGGGTCTTGGGGTCCTCCATCCGGCCGACGCGCGAAACCGGATCCGACTCGCCTTCGCTTTCCAAAACGGGCTCCGGCTGATTGGCTTTCGCCCTCGCGGTATCCAGATCCGCGAGTTGCTCGCCGAGGGTGGGTAGCGGCCCGGAGCGAGAGGCGCCGAGCTTTTCCACATCCCTCCCGGTGCTGCCCGGGGCTTTATCGGCCTCGGGTGCGGTCGCTACCGGCGCCTGACGGGCCCGGTCTTGGGATGGTTCCTTTTTGGCCGGCGAGGATTGCGCCACCGCTTCCTCCACGCCGAAAGTCAATAATTCTTCTGGTTCTTCCGCGGGAGACGCGGCATCGTCTTTGCCGCTCTCCTTTTCCGATTGGGCTTCCTTGGTCTTGCTCAGTGCCCGCGCGCCCTCGCGAGCGTCTTTTTTCTCGTTTGTTTCGCCAATCGGAGCGGGCGCTGTTTCTTCGGGCACGACCACGCCGGCGAACGAACCTCTTGCCTCATCTTCACGAGCCGGAGTCGCTTCCTGGTCGGTGGGTCCAGCCGCGGCCGGCGCGCCCCTGGCGGCCTCGTCCTCAAACACGATTTTACGGTCCATGGCCATTTCCAGGCCGGCGGATTTCTCTGGAAACGGAAGCAGCCGGCTCCCCGCGAAGATGGCGAGAACCAGGGCGGCCGCGAGCGGCAGGGCCCAGGGAAGCCAAACCCGCGCGGTTCGCCGTTGGGGAACTTGAAACACGGGCGGTTGGTCCGCGGATCTGAGCCGCTGCAGGTCTCCGTCCATTCCCTCGAAATGGCGGAGCATGGCGTCGAGCGCCGGGTCGGCTCGCAGGTCTTCCGCGTATTGATCCCGGATTTGTTCGGGCTCCAGGGTTTCCAGCAGGCGTTCCAATTGGTCTAGATCCAGCCTAGGTTTCATATCCGGCCTCCACCATCATGCGAGCGAGTTTGATTTTGGATCTGCGGATGATGGTTTTGACGGTGTTCAGGTTCAAGCCGAGCCGGTCGGCAATCTCTTTTTGGGGCAGCTCGGCCATGACTTCCAGCAGGAGAATTTCCTTTTCCCGCTCGGGTAGGTCGTGAATGCAGCGCCTCAACCGGGACAACTCCTCGTTCAAAGCCAATGCTTGGGTCATGTCGGCTTTGAGCGCCGCGCGTTCCCGAGCCGGCCCGGCTGCTTCGCCTCCCAAATGCTCCAGCGATAGCATGGGTTTACGCCGAAAAAAAGAGCGCACCGAATTGACCGCGATCGAGAAGAGCCAGGAGCGGAACTTGGCGGGATCGCGCAGCCGCTTCAGGTTCTTATAGGCCTTGAGGCTGATTTCCTGGTAGAGATCCTCGGCGTCCTGCCGTACGGGAACCTGGTTCACCAAATACCCCCACAAGTCGTTCTTGACATCGTCGAGCAGCAGGGTGAAGGCTTCCGGATCGCCCTGCGCATGTGCTTTCATTAAGGAGCCTACGTCCATTGCTGGGTTCGACAAAGCCCTTCTCCATCCCGAATTCGGGGCTCAACGGGGAGACGCGCGTCGCGCCTAAAAGTTTCAGGTGGAGGAAACCCTGTAGGGGTTTGCGGATTTCGCGTTCATGTCCTCCACTCCTCGCTATCCATCCAAATGGTCACCGGGCCCTCGTTGCAGAGAGAAACGGACATGCATGCGCCGAAGCTGCCCGTCTCCACGGAATCCACGCCCGCGCCCTTGAGGTATTTGACAAAGAGGTCGACCAGTTCGCGCGCCATTTCGGGCGCCGCCGCGGCGGTGAAGCTCGGCCGCCGGCCCTTGCGCGTATCGGCGAATAGGGTGAACTGGGAGACCACCAGCGCGCCACCGCCCATGTCCAGGAGCGAGTGGGCGAATTTCCCGTTTTCATCCTTGAAGATGCGCAGGTTGGCGACCTTCTCAGCCATTTTGCGAATGAGTGGCTCATCGTCCGTGGGCGCAACGCCCGCCAGCACCAGCAGGCCCGGGCCGATCGCTCCCACGCTTTCGCCATTAACACAAACCCGGGCCTCGGAGACCCGCTGAACCAAAATCCGCATTCCGCATCCTCGTTCCATGAGTGAAGTTTTCGAGGTATGCAGGTTACCATGCCAGGGCCGCATCTGAAAACGGCCCTTGACGATTGGGACTCTTGCCGCGGGTTGCTCAAAATTCGAAATCTTCGCCGAAAGGCAGAAAAAGTTGGATTTCACCCAGGGGATCGACCTGGTTGTCCAAATTGGAAACGGTGATGCCCAACAGCCTGACCCGCTTTTTTCCAGCGCCGCTCTGGTCCAGCAGCCGTTGAGCCACGTCGAAGAAGGCGCGCGCCTTGCGCTGAAAGCGGGTTTGCGTCTCCGCGCGGGTGATGGTCTCGAAATTGGCAAAGCGCAGCTTGAGCGTAATGGTTTTGCCGGACAAGCCCGCCTTGCGCAGGCGTTCCTCCAACTCCTGGGCCTGGCGCCAGAGCATGTTTTTCATTGTTTCCGGACTGGTGAGGTCCTCGACAAAGGTCTCCTCCACGCCCACGGATTTGCGCCGGCGTCGGGGGGAAACCTCGCGCGTATCGATCCCGCGGGCGATGTTGTAATAAAAGGAGCCGGTTTTGCCGAAATGGCGCACGCATGCGGCTTCGCCGAGGTTTTTGAGGTCCGCGCCCGAATAAATGCCGAGCTCATTCATCTTTTTTTCCGTGGCCTTGCCGATCCCGTAGAACTTGCCGATGGGAAGGGCTTCCACAAAACGGATGACCCGATGTGGCGGAAGCACGTAAATGCCGTTGGGTTTGTTGATGTCGGATGCAATTTTGGCCAGAAACTTGTTGGGCGCCACCCCCGCGGAGGCGGTGAGGCGCGTCTCCCGAAAGATGCGCTGGCGAATCTCCTCGGCTACCCAGGTTGCCGAGGGATTGCCTTTCTTATTGGTGGTTACGTCCAGGTAGGCCTCGTCCAGGGAAAGCGGCTCCACCTTTTCGGTGTAGTCCATGAAGATGGCCCGAATCTGTTGGGAGACCGAACGGTAAACCTCGAAGCGGGGTTTGACGAAAATGGCGTGAGGACAACGCTGATGCGCGGTGGTGGAGGGCATGGCGGAGTGAATGCCGAAACGCCGCGCCTCGTAGCTGGCCGCGGCCACCACGCCCCGCTGACCGGGCCGTCCGCCCACGACCAGGGGCTTGCCCCGCCACTCGGGGTGGTCGCGCTGTTCCACGGATGCGTAAAAAGCATCCATATCGATGTGAATAATTTTGCGCAGTTCGCCTGACAAGAGGGCCTCCACGCCGGAGGAGTATCTCCCGATAGATGTCACATTATACGCATCTGGGGGCGCGTCGGGCCGATCCGAACGGTTCGGAAAGGTTGTCCGATCAGGAGGGGCGGGGGCGGAATCGGACCTCGCCCAGGGGCGTTTCCAGCCCGAGGAATTTGGTCTCGAAATGGGTGCGTCCCTCGTTCCGTTGAACCGGACCCGCGTAATCCAGCTCAAGACCTCTGATCGCCGGATGATGTTGAAGTGCGTAGATCCATTCGGACAGGTAGAAGCTCTCATTGGAGGTGAGCAGTAGGCAGCCGCCCGGTTTCAACAAACGGGTCAGCTTGGGCAGCAGCGGGTGGTAGGGCCAGCGTTTCTTGCGATGTTTGCGCGGCCACCAGGGGTTGGGATAGAAGATGGTGATGAGATCGAGACCGCCCTCCGGCATAGCGGCCAGAATGGGCGTTACGTTGCCGTGCAGGCCGAACAGGTTGGGACGGCCCGCCGCGCGGAAACGCCGCACCATGGTTCCTCCACGCAGGTTTCCCTTGTCGATGGCCAAATAAGCCCGCCCCGGGTGAAGGGCGCTTTGTTCGAGTGAAAAACGGCCGAAGCCACAGCCAATATCGCAGGAGCGCCAGGAATAGGTCCAAAAGGCGGCCGGAATCTCCGGTACGGGGGTATCCCTCCAACGTTGCAGGTATCGCGTCAAATCTTGGCGCGACCAACTGTTCTGGAGGGCCGCGATCCTGTCCTCATCCGGCTCCGGCAGCGGAAAAATTAACTTGGCGTTCATCGGCGGGAGGGGGTCCCCCAACCAGGGGCTGGCCGTTTGGCCCGCATCCGGCCGCGTGCGCGCTTGTCGCGGAAGCCTCGCTGGAGCGCCGCCTTCCCCCGCGGGCTCATGAGAGGAAGTAGGCCGGCAGGATAAAGGATGCCTGGTTTTCGGGTTTTTTTGATTGGATCGATTTGATGCGTTGGACCAGGGACTTGATTACCTCGGGCGCGGCCTGAACGGTTTCGTGGAAACGAAGCGCGGTTTCCAGCGTGGGCAGGGCCTCCGGCGCGAAAAGCTCGGCTTGCTGTAAGGCCTCGTAGGCTTCCTCCAGTAGGCCGGCCAAGAGGTAGGCGTTGCAGAGGTTCAGCAGGATCTCCGTGGACATGGGGCTCAGGTTGCGTCCATCCAGGAAACCCTGCATGGCAATGTCCAAAAAGGTGTCGCGTTGGACCGCGTGGCGATTGACCTTGCTAAAGAGGATTTCGCTTTGCTCGATTTCGAAAAAGTCGATCATCTCGCGCGGCAACATAAAATCGCAACCCTCGCTGGCCAGGTAGTAAAGATCCAAAAATACGCGGCCGAGCACGTAGTGGGTGACGAAGAAGTTCTCGTGCAGAGAGAGCGCCCGCTTCAGGTGGTTCAGCGCGTTTTCCAGGTCGCCCGATTGCAGGTAGGCGAAGCTGACATAGGTATGAATGATATCGGCATACAGAGGCCGGCCGCGCAGCAACTTTTTCCAGATGTCGAGAGCGCCGGCAAAAGGCGTGGCCATATAGGGTGGGTGGCCGGTGGCGCTCAGGCCGGGCGAGCCCTGGTTGTAACGGGCCACGGAAAGGTCGCCCACCACGCCCAAATCTTGATAAAAGCGCACCAGGCCCAGGTTGAAACCCGATTTCACCCGGTGTGCGCGGGACTTGAACCCTTGGTTGAGGCGCTGGAAAATAGCGGCGGCCTTTTGGTTCTGCCGCAAATGAGCCATGCTGATGCCCAACAGGTTGAGCGTCTTGAAGTCGTTGTTGCCCTGCTTGATGCGCTTTTCCAAATACCACTTGGCCTGATCGAATTCGCCGCGTTGCAGGCAGAGCTCCGCGGCCTTCAGGTTGGAGGTGTTGGGTCCGGGCGGTACGGTAAGATGCGGTTTGGCTGGCTGAGAACGGCTCGGCTGTAATTTGGTCAAGTGGCAACCCCGATTGCGGCGCGGGCCGCGGCAAGCTTGGCGACCGGCACCCGATATGGCGAACAGGAAACATAGTTAAGACCGACTTGGTGGAAGAACTCGATACTGTTGGGGTCGCCGCCGTGCTCGCCGCAGACGCCCAGTTTCAGTTCGGGCTTTACGCTCCTTCCCAGTTTGGCGCCCATTTCCACCAGTTTCCCGATGCCGCCCCGGTCGATGGACTTGAAAGGGTCGGCGTCGAGGATCTGACGGTCCAGGTATAGGGGCAGGAAGCTGGCGCTGTCATCGCGGGAAAGGCCCATGCCGCATTGGGTGAGGTCGTTGGTGCCGAAGGAGAAGAAGTCGGCGAGCCCCGCGATTTCATCCGCGGTCAGGGCGGCGCGGGGAATTTCGATCATGGTTCCGACCGGAATGGCCATGCCCGCCTCCGCGATGATCGGATCGATCATTTTTTTCACCGCGTCCAACTCTTTGTGGGTTCCAATCAAGGGCACCATGATTTCGGGATGAACGTCGATCCCTTCGGCGGCCGCCTTGTGCGCGGCGCCCACGATCGCGCGCACCTGCATCTGGTAAATGGAGGGATGGGAAATGCCCAAACGGCAACCGCGATGACCCAACATGGGGTTGAGCTCTTGCAGGTCGCGGATACGGCCGTGAACGGCCTCCGCGGAGATTTTCATGGACTTGGCCAGTTGTTGGATCAGTTCTTCGGTATGGGGAAGGAACTCGTGCAATGGCGGGTCGAGCAGCCGAATGGTGACGGGCAGGCCGTGCATCGCCTTGAAAATCTGATAAAAGTCCTCGCGCTGGTAGGGAAGTAACCGATCCAGCGCCTCCTCCCGCGATTTTTCGTCCGCCGCGAGGATCATTTTGCGCACATTCATGATACGGTCATCGCCGAAGAACATATGTTCGGTTCGGCAGAGCCCGATGCCCTTGGCGCCCAAAAGCCGGGCGACCAGGGCGTCCTCGGGCGTGTCCGCGTTGGCGCGCACGGCCATACCCGCGACCGCGTCTACCCAGCCCATCAGCATGTTGAACTGTTCCGCTTGCGAGCCCGGAGGGCACTCGGCATCCCGCAGTTGGCGGATGAGATGGGAATCCTCGGTGGGAATGCGGCCCAGAATCACCTCGCCGGTGGTGCCGTCGATGGAGATATCCTCGCCTTCCTTCAAGACCCGGTCGCCAAAGCGGATTTGGCGTTGCTCATGATCCACATGCATTTCATCGCAACCCACCACGCAGGGCTTCCCCATGCCGCGCGCCACGACCGCGGCATGAGAGGTCATGCCTCCGCGCTTGGTCAATACGCCCGCGGAAGCATGCATGCCCGCGATATCCTCGGGCGAGGTTTCCTCGCGCACCAGGATCACCTGCTTGCCGTGTTCGAAGGCGTCCACGGCAAGGGTCGCGCTCAGGACCAGCATGCCCGTGGCTGCGCCCGGCCCCGCGTTGAGGCCTTTCCCAAGCAGCTTGCCCTCCTTGAGGATGCGGGCCTTGGCTTCCTGATCAAATTCGGAGGCCAGCAACTGGCTCATGGATTGGGGTTGGATGCGGCGAACCGCCTCGCGCTCGTCGATCAAGCCCTCGCGGCACAAATCGATGGCAATGCGCAGGCCCGCCTGGCTGGTGCGTTTGCCCGAACGGGTCTGTAACAGATACAACTTTCCGTTCTCGAAGGTGAACTCCGTGTCCTGCATCTCATGGAAGTGTTTTTCCAGGAGAAGCAGCGTGTCCTCGAGTTGTTTGTACAGCTCTGGCAGTTGGTTGGACATGGCGCTGCGATCGCCCGGCCGGTGAATCGGTTGGGGGGTGCGGATGCCGGCGACCACATCTTCGCCCTGCGCCTTGCGCAGGAACTCGCCGTAGGGGCCCGGCTCCCCCGTGGAAGGGTTGCGGCTGAAGCAGACGCCCGTGCCCGAGGAATCACCCATATTGCCGAAAACCATGCTTTGGACGGTCACCGCGGTACCCCAATGATCGTCGATCTCATGGATCTTACGGTAAAATTTGGCGCGGGGATTGTTCCAGGAATCGAAAACCGCGCGAATCGCGCCCCAAAGCTGTTCCATGGGCTCCTCGGGAAAGGGTTCCTCCGCGGTTTCCGCGATCAAGTCTTTGTATTCCCGTACGAGCGATTCCAGGCCGGCCGCGGAAATTTGAGAATCTTGGGAGACGCCTTCTTCTTCGCGGCGGGCTTCCAAGAGCCGCTCGAAATCCGAGTGTTCGATCTGCAGCACCACATTGCCGTACATCTGAATGAAGCGGCGGTAGGAGTCGAAGGCGAAACGGCGGTCGCCGCTACGCTCGGCCAGGCGCTTCACCGAATCATCGTTCAAGCCCAGGTTGAGAATGGTGTCCATCATGCCGGGCATGGAGACGCGCGCTCCCGAGCGCACCGACAACAGCAGGGGATCGTCCCCGCCGGAAAGCTTTTTGCCCAATTCCGTTTCCAGCCATTGAATTTTTTCGACGACTTCCGCGCGGAGCGCCTCACCCAACCGCCGGCCGCCGTCCAAATAGGCGTTGCAGGCCTCGGTGCTGATGGTGATTCCGGGCGGCACGGGAACGCCCAGCCGGCACATCTCCGCCAGGCCCGCGCCCTTGCCGCCCAACAGGTTTTTCATGGCCCCGCTTCCATCGGTAAGGTTCTGAGAAAATCGGTAGACCAATGCCATGCCGGCTCCTTTCCACGGAGAATCTCACTCGGGGCTATGCATCATTTCCCACGGATTCTTTTGCTTCCAAACAAGAAATATCAGCCACCAATCCGAGTGTCAAGCGAATCTGGTCGAGCATGCTCTTGCGGTTCAGGCGCAGGGCGTCCTCATCCACGTTGACATACACGCCATCGGTGCCGAAATACCGTTCGACCGGATCCGCGAGCGGATTCATGAGATCCATGGCGCGGTTGTAATCCCGGGCCGCCGCCGCGGTTTCGATACCGGGTTTCAACTCGGTAAAACGGTTCCAAAGCTCAATTTCGGGCTTCTCCTCGAGCAAGCCCGGATCGAAGGGAGGGAGTCGGTCCGCCTCGTCCGCCACCACGTTGTTCATGCGTTTCAGGTTGAGGGTCAGGGTGCGGAAAGTTTCCTTGCTCCTTTGCGACTTGATGGCGCGGGCGCGCTTCAGAGTTTGGTCCACTCGGTCGATATCGCGGGCGAGCACCGCTTCCACCAAATCGTGCTCGAAACCCTGCAACTTCAAATAATGGCGCAGGCGGTCGGCAAAAAAGGCCTGTAGCCTATCCGCCAAATCCGCGGGCAAGTCCACCTTGTCCCGGTAGGTCCGCAACGCATTTTCCAAAAGGTGCTTTAGTGAAAAGGGAAGCTCCATTTCAATAAGGATACGCACGATACCCTGGGCCGCCCGGCGCAGGGCGTAGGGATCCTTGGCGCCCTTGGGGATCAGGCCCACGGCGAAGCAGCCGGTCAGCGTGTCCAGCTTGTCCGCGATTGAGATCAGCGCGCCATTGCGGTCGCGCGGTAGCTCGTCGTCCATGGATTGGGGCAGGTAGTGATCGTATATCGCGCGGTAAACCTCGGGCTCCCGTCCCCGGGCTTTGAGCAGCAGGCCGCCGGTAATTCCCTGGAGCTCGGGAAACTCGAATACCATCTCGCTTACCAGATCGGTTTTGCAGTGGCGGCTGGCGAAAGCCAGGGTCTCGCATTCCTTCGGTTTGAAATGAAGGTAGGTGGCCATGGTTTCGGTCAGCGCGGCGATGCGCTCGGTTTTGGCGCGGTAAGAACCGATTTTGGCCTGGAACATCAGGTTTTCCAACTTCTCCCGCTGCTTCTCGAAGTCCTTCTTCAGATCCGATTCCCAGAAGAACTTGGCATCGTAGAGGCGCGCGTTGAGCACCCACTCGTTGCCCTTCTTGATAAGACCCTTCGGGTCCCCGATCATGGGCATGTTGGCGATGGAGAGGAAATGGGGTAGGAGCTCTCCCCCCTCGTTTTGAATGGCGAACGACTTCTGGTGGTCGCGCAAGGAGGTGATCAACACCTCTTTCGGGATCTTCAGGAAGCCGGAATCAAAGGCGCCCAGCACCACATGAGGAGTTTCCACCAGGTCCGTAACCTCGCGCAACAGGGCCTCGTCCGGCACCAGACGGCCGCCAACCGATTGCAGATGCGCCTTAATTTGCCTCATGATGAGGGTGCGGCGTTCCTCGTGAGAGACAACAATCCCGCCCGCCTTTTTCAGTTCCAGGTATTCCTTGATCGTTCGCACGGTGAAGGTCTTCGGGTCGAAAAGGCGATGGCTGAAGCTGCTATTACCGGATAGGCAATCGCCGAAGGCAAAGGGAATGACCTCGCCGTCCAAAAGCGCCAGCAGGTTGCGCACGGGCCGCACGAAACGGGTGCGGCAGGCGCCCCAGCGCATGGTTTTGGGAAAGTGCATGGCGGTTAGAATGGCGGGCAACGCCTCGGCCAGTAACGCGCTCGTGCTGCGGCCCTCGACGATCCGTTTTCCGGCCACGACCTCGCCCTTTTTCTGTTCCACGCGAAAAAGCGTTTCCAGGCTCAGATCGGAGTTGTTTTTGAGAAAGCCCTCCAGCGCTCGGGTGGGCCGGCCCTCGGCGTCATAGGCGATGCGCACCGGCGGGCCCATTACGGTCTCCTCGCGATCCTCCTGGCCGGGAGCCACGGAAAAACCATAGACCAGCAGTTGGCGCGGGGCCGCGTGCGCCTCCAACGGATCGAAAGCCAGGCCCGCCTCGCGCAATAGCTTCTCGACCGCCTGTTTCAGGTCGCCCACCGCCTTGGCCAGCGCGCGGCTCACCGGATCGGTGCTGTAGCGGACGGTCGGGCGGTCGGCGGTCTGAACCCGCTTGAGCCGGCGCTTAAAGGCGTCGCCATCGGCATTGCCGAACGCCAACATGCCGAGGATGACCACCAGGCCGCCCACCGCCTTGGCGGCATGCGCGCGGGAATTTCCTCGGTCCCGATTTCCAGCAGCAACTCAGCCATGGGCGGCCTCCTCGCGCGTGGCGATGTATTTTTCCGCCACGGCGCAGGCCAGCTTGCGCACCCGCGCGATGTAGCCGGGCCGCTGGGTGACGCTGACCGCGCCCCGCGCATCCAACACATTAAAGGTGTGGGAGCATTTCAGCACGTAGTCGTAGGCCGCCAGGGGCAGTTCGGCGTCCAGAACGCGAAAGGCCTCGTCCTCGTAAAGATCGAACAGTTTTTGGTGGAGTTCGATATCGGCCAGTTCGAAGCAGTATTTGGAGAACTCGAATTCCTCTTGCTTGCGTGCGTCGCCATAGGTGACCGCATCCGTCCAGGGCAGGTCGAAAATATTGTCGACTCCGCCCAGGAACATGCACAGCCGCTCGATGCCGTAAGTAATTTCCACGGAGACCGGATCGGACTCATTGCCGCCCACCTGTTGACAGTAGGTGAATTGGGTGATCTCCATGCCGTCCAGCAGCACCTGCCAACCCACGCCTTGGGCGCCGAGGGTCGGGGCTTCCCAGTTGTCTTCCTCGAAGCGGATATCGTGATCATCGGCTACGATGCCCATGGCCTTCAAGCTGCCCAGGTAGATGTCTTGAATATCGTCGGGCGACGGCTTCAGAAGAACTTGGAACTGATAGTGTTTGTGGACACGAAAGGGATTCTCGCCATAACGCCCGTCCGCGGGCCGACGGCTCGGCTCCACGTAGGCCACGCGCCAGGGGTCGGGTCCCAGCGCCTTGAGAAAGGTATGGGGGTTCATGGTTCCCGCGCCGGTTTCCACATCATAGGGTTGGGAGAGCACGCAGCCCTGATCCGCCCAAAAGTTCTGCAATGCCAAAATCAGATCCTGGAATTTCAACGTGATCGCCTTTCTTCCAAACGCGCCGTTAACAAACGGCGGGTCTTTAGGTCCCTGCTCAAAAAATGCTGCCAGATCTTGCCGAGAACCTCCTGAGTTTCGGCTAAAGAACCCAATTGTAGAGCATCCCGGGCGAAATCCTCAATCCTTTGTTGGAAAACGCGGTGCAGCGTATCCCGGTCCAGTGAACGCCCCAGTCGCGCTTCGCCGGAAACCGGTGGGGGAACCGTCGTGGGCTCAGATGTTTGCGGGCCGCGCGCGGGTCGGGGCAGCATGCCGCAGAAGTGCAGCAGCCATATTTCGAAATACAGATTGCAGGCCGAAAATGAGCCTTTTTTCGAGCGGGCGGCTTGCTTCAGGCAGTGCTCCAAAAGCCGATAGACGCGTGGCTCTTCCTGTTCCGCGGGCTGTGTTTGCTGAATGAGGAAGGCCCAGTGTTGAATCAGCAACAGGCCGCTGTAGTCGGCCGCGAGGTCGAAAAAATGACGCACCAGGCTGACCTGGGAGATGGCCTTCAGCTCTTGCTGTTCCTTGCCGCTCAACTGAAAGCCGAGCAGGGTCATGGGCGTCAGGTAGGCTTGCGGTTGGGCCTTGGTCACGCGGAACACGCCCTTGCGCCGCCCGCCGCTCTCGGTGAACAGCGAGACGACAAAACGATGCGCGCTCAAGGCATGGCATTGAAGGACAAATCCCTGAAATTTCTGCAACATGGCTGCGGGACAAGCTCCGGCAGCGCGGACCGGATTCCTTCCGGCCCGGCGCCTCTGGCAATGGACCATGTTAGCATGCGCCGCCCAAGATGGCCTGGCCCCAAACGGCCGTTAAGCGCCCAAGATGGCCTGGCCCCAAACGGCCGTTAAGAGGATTTGCCCATTTGAGTTTCGATCTCCCGGATTCGCTTTTCAAGCCTTGCGCCGAAGGCTTCCTGATCCCCCACAAGCTCATTGCCGGGTTCCATCCACTCTACTTGCTTTTCCTGGGTGAAGAGGATCTTCAACAGGCCGTAGCGGTGGAGCGCGGCGACTCTATCTTTAGGGTTGAAGCGCTGAACCTGTTCCTCGACCAAGCCGGCGGTCCGCATGAAATCGCGGATCGTGTCCGGTGAATTGTGGGAAGGCATGAAGAAGGTCAAACCATAAAAAGGATATCGGGAGAGCGGCCGGACCCATTGCTCGTACTCGTACAGATAGGCGATGCAATCATGTTTCAAGTCGAGGAACACGATCAGATGAATCGGGTATTGGCGCAAGCGGGGATGCTGGTCCAAAAGCTCCTTGGAAAAGAAGGAACGGTTGAGCGCGAGGCCATCGGCATGTAGGCATAAGTCAGGACAAACTTTCGCTTTTCCGATTTTTACCGCAAAAACCACCAGAGCCATGGTGAGGAAGAGCGTGGTCAACCCCAGGTAAACGCGGTTGCTCATTCATGGCTGCCGCTGGCACGGCCGGAAATGGGCCTTTTTGCGTTCAGCGAATACCGATGGATGCGATAGCCGCCTTCCTCCAGAATGCCCTCGCCATCGAATAGCTCCAGAAAAAAGAGCTGCTTGCCGTCCGTGGCCATGAGGTTGCCCGGGGCCACCTGGTTGGCGACCAGCCTCTCTCGGCTCGCGATGTCATAGATATCGAAGCCGTGGGAGTAGGGTTCATGAAGATTCCAAAGCACGGCCAGGTAGCGATTTTGGAGCACGGCCAAGCCGTCCAAGTGGGTGTAGGAGCGAAAGTGGGCCTGAATTTTCTTGCGGTCGAAGCGGTCGCCGGGATCGAAACCCTTGCGCGGCGGCTCACGGTAATGCAGGGGCAGATCCAGCTCCCACCTGGTTTCCCTTTCGCTATCTACCGGAATGACCCAAACAAAAGGGTGGGTCCCCTCCTGGAAGTAAACGGTATTCTTGGAGTCGGACGCCGCGGCGTACTTGCGCGTCCAGACCGGTCCCGGCTCGGTCTTGGGAAACCAGCCTCGCGCTACATTGCCCTCGATATCCAGCAATTGCACCAGCTTATCCGTTTTGTTCTGAACCGCTAGAAAATGATCGGGGGCATAGGGCAGTAGGCGGAAGCTGGGAAAATGCTTTTGGATGACCCTTTCAAAATCGCCGCTGTCCCTGTTGAATATGGACATGCGGCCGTTGACCTCGAGCACCAGGAGCTGATGGTCTCCCATTTCCAAGGCCGCATAGGGTTTGTAGAGCTCGCCGGGCCCGAATCCTCGCCGGCCGAATTGAAGCTCGACCTTTCCATTGGACCCCAGCATTCGAATCGTATGTCCGGCGTAGTCGATACAGTAAAAGGAGCCGCTTTCGCCCACGTAAAACCAGTTTTCGGAAATGGGAATATCCAATACGATGGGAGCCTCGTTCTTCAATTCCAAGGGCAGAAGCGAAAGTTGAAAAAACAGCAACCCGAACATCACGCCTCCTCCATGCGGTGCTGAACCTGTCGCGGAGGATGTCTCGGCGGGGGCACAAGCCCTGTGTGAATGGGAGACGAGGTATTGGGACGCCGAGAACTCTGCTCATTGGCTTTCCTCGGGCGTCCGGTTGGGAAATTCCCGATGCTCCCATGCGGGATGCGCCTTCCCTGTTTCGTGAGAATCCTCCCGGAGAAAAGGGGGAAAGCGTTAATAGGCGGGCGGACCGCAGTTACAATCGTAGGAATCCCAGCCGCAATCAAAATCGCCATTGGGTTTCCAACCGGTTCGGCAGTTGGCCTGCCAGCCGAAGACCTGAGCGGGAAACAGCACGGCAAGCAGGAACAATCCAAAAGAAAGCAGAAGGAAAATTTTTTTCCTATTCACAATCTCCTCCAGAAAATTACCTTTTTCGGGCCGATGTCAAGGGCAAATATGGGTGAATTATTGTAAATCCACTAATTCGCAAAGTCAATCTATTTTTTGTGATCTGGATACAAAACCTTTCACCAAGCATAGGGCCAGGCCGTCAAATCTCCGCGGCGCCTTTTTTGGTTATGATAATGTACGGGACAACTCGGGTACATCGCAGGCTAAAACCCTAATAGGGTGACTTTTGCCCAATAATCAAAAGACAACCCATTAACCGTCATACTGATGTGGATGCGCGCCCCTATGGTGGCTCGGCCTTTTTTGGCCGGCTTGGGCGCGGCTCCCAAGGCATGGGTTCCCGTTGGTGAACAGTCCCAACCAAATGTGACCCAAATAAACTGGATTCGCTTGCCGGATTGGTTCGGAAACTCGATGAAAGGGAGGTCCACGATGAAAACAAGGGAATTCTCCGATAGCCAGATCGCTTTGCGGTGGCTTGGCGGTGCGATGTTGGTCGGCCTGCTCTGCATCGTTATATATGCCGCCGAAGCGGGATTCAAGGGCGGTTTCTTTTCCATTGTGGGCGTAGGAATCTTGCTTGCCGGCGCGTCCGCGTTTTTCGGTGGCGCGCTTGGCTTTCTTTTTGGAATTCCCCGGACACTCCAACAGGATGCGCCTAGCTCAAACCCCGAGGGAGATCCTACGGCCGCCAAAGTTTCTTCCCCGGGCATCAACTACCGCGCCAACACCAACCTGGAACAAATCTCCGATTGGCTCACCAAGATTCTAGTGGGTGTTGGTCTTACTCAAATCCGCGAAATTCGCGATGGTCTCTCCGCCCTTGCCGCGTTTGCGGGCCAGGGCCTTGGTCCCCATAGCGACACTCAAGTTCTCGCCTTTGCCATTCTGTCCTATTTCGCGGTCATTGGATTTCTCTTTGGCTTTCTTTGGACAAGGCTGTTTTTGGCCGGCGCATTGAGGGAGGCAGATCAAGCCGCGCTCGGGAACCTGGTCGCCGAGGTCCAGAAGGCAACCGCCAAGGCGGAAACCACGGAGCGGAAGCTCGAAGAACTCAAAAAACAATCGGAACTGGATGCCTCGGCACTCAACTTGGCCTACCGCCAGCTCAATCCCAGCCCGGATCTGCCCAAGGTGAGCCAAGCTGAGCTGGATACCGCCATCGCCGCCGCATCCCGGCCCATCAAGGTTCAAATTTTTAACCAAGCCTGGCAGGTGCGAAGCGACAATTGGCGGGACGTTCGGAAAAAACCAAAGATGGAACGCACCATTCCATTATTTCGAGCATTGATAAACAACGACGTCGAAAACCGCTTTCATATGAACCATGGACAGCTCGGTTTCGCTTTGAAGGACATGGCAAAGCCAAATTTGGCGGAAGCCGAGAAGGCGCTCACCACCGCGATTGAGATTCGCGGCCCTTGGGAAGACCATGGTTGGCTTTTCTACGAATTTAATCGCGCACTGTGTGGGATCATGAGCGACCCCGCCCTTGGCCAGGATCTTCCAAGCGACCCGGATCGAAAAGCCCGCATCCTCAATGACTTACGGGTGGCCCTCCACGCCGATGACATTAAACGAATTCTCAAATCCGACAAAGTAATCCAGAAGTGGATGGCGTTGAACAAAGTTACCCAAAAAGATCTTCGCTCCTAAGCCCAATCAAGCACGGGGACATGCAAGTTGCGGGGTTTCATCGGGGCCAGGCCATCTTGAAGTGTGAATTTGCGGATAAGAGGCCGCGTTTGAGAGCCTTAAACATGGTCTGCCCCTTTTTTTCAGTCACAGGCGTCCGCCCTTCACCCGAAGGACCCCAGTTTTAATACTGTTAGGTTTTCATTT
>JBGTRP010000007.1:0-27310 GCA_041940685.1 Acanthopleuribacteraceae bacterium | reverse complement strand
AGGCTTCCCGGTCTCCTTCCTCGATTTCCCTCATCCTTCTCCACCGGACCTGGTTCTTGATTTCAAGCAGCGCCAGGCTCGGGGTCTCCTTCTCGATCCGCTCCCGCGTCCGCTCCAAGACGTAGACCTCCTCCATGCGGGCCGCCTCCTTGGGCCGGCAGCCTTTGATTTCTTGAATGAGTCGCGCGATTTCTTCCGCACCATTCTTTTCAGGGCGCGATTCGGCAAGGGCGAGCCGCACCCGATCGGGCTGCACCTGTTCCAGCAACCGCAAGCTGCGTGGATAGGATTTTTCCCAGATGATGCGTAGGGCGTCATGTTCTTCCATGGCGAGCAAGGGTAGATGTTCGGGCAATTCGGTTTGACAGGGGTGGGGGAGCGAGGGAAGCAGAATAGAGGGCACTTTTTGCGGATCGGTCAGGCGCAAGAGGAAGTAACCGATCCCGGCAATGCCCATAAAAAGGCTTTCATCCTCAATGCGCGAGTCGGGGTAGCCGGAAATAAGGGTTCGTTGTTTCTCCAGGCAGTCGTGGATGGCGTCCGCCAAAAGCGGGCCCCATTTGTCGGTTCGGTCCAGCGCGAGCGCGGTTTCACGCATGAACGCCACCACTCCGCAAGAGCCATGGCATAGGTTGAAGGACTGATTGGGTTTAAAGCCGCTTTCCTGCCCAATTAATTGCCGCTCGACAATTTCCAGCGCTTGCGCGGCCTGTTCGCGATACATTGGCTCGCGGGTGACCGACCAGGCGCGCAAGCGGGAAAGGCCAATACCGGGCGCGCCATGGCACCATGCGGACAACTGTCCCGGCTTGTGGAAAAAGGAATGGTTTCCCTCGCGCAGCTCACGCTCATATTCTTGCCGAGTCTCCTCGGTGTAATAACTCTTGCGCAGATCGGGCCAATCCCCATAACGGTCACACCATGCGGTTTCATGGTCGAGGGCGCGCCTAGCCAGTAGGTTGAGCGCGGGAACCTCGAAATACCAGCCCGCTTCCAGAAGAGCGAAAGCCACGCCCGCGTTGCCGTGAGAAAGGCCGCAAAGCCCACTGATCTTGTCTCCGGAGCGGTCCCAATACCAGCCCCGCGGTCCCGGATAGGCGTCCTTGATCAGCCCTTGGATCAGCTCATGGACGGTGGGGATGATCCACGGCGCCCCGGTTGCAGCGTGCAAGTGCAGAAAGGCGATGAGGATGCCAGCGGTTCCATTGAGGAAATCATCCACCTTGGCGTCGTCAATGCGCTCCTGGCAGGTCCGCCCGATTTCGAGCGCCTGTTCCAGATAAGCCTGATCTCCGCAAAGTTCCGCCATCCGCAGCAATGGGAGGATGACGCTCATTCGCCCCGTCATTCCGGACATGTACATGGGTGGCTTGGCGCGGCAGTACGCGAGGATCCAATCCAGGCTCTCTCGCGCGGCCCCGAGGTAACGCGGATCTTCGGTGACCTGGGCCAACTCGATAAAGAACAGCGCGATTCCCGCGTTTCCGGAATACAGTTGTTCGGATACGACGCGCATGATTTGCATTTCCGGACCCAGCGTGATGGTGGTCCAAAAGAGACCGTTCTCATCGCGTTCGGCCCTTGACAGAAGACGGTTGCCGATTTCTTCAGCATCCTTCAGCCATTGTCTTTCCGCTTCAGTCATCATGCCTCACTTGCCGGTAGGTCTTCACCACCGAGGTTTTTATTTGGCGCATTGGGTTCACACAAACGGCTCATCCCGGACATCCGAGCGCACAGCCCATGATGGGAAATGTGGATTCCCCCTTGCCTTTTCCCCCTGGTAGGTCGCCGCTTGCGATTTGACATGGCTCCCGAGGTTCGGAAGAGCATATGCCCCCGAGCATCCTTACAAACATTCCGTCACCCGCGCCAGAAGGAAGGCCAGATAGACCTCGTCCTGGTTTAAAATACCAAGCCGATTGTTGGTCATATGCACGTAACTGGTGTAGAGCCTCCAAAGGCTCTTGCGCTCCTGTGAAATGGACTCACTGGATGGATGGTTGGGCCATTGCCAGTTGAAATCAAGGCGTCCGGCTCGATCCTGTTCCCCGAGTTCGCCCGCAAGGGAGGACATATCTTCAAACCAGGCGTTAAACCAGCTCTGGTCGAATTCCGCCCCGGCTCCCAAACCGTCCCAGAGTGAACGACAAAAAGGAACCAGAGCGTCTCTTTGTTGTTCGAACATGGCCTCAAAGGTTTCTATCAGCGATGTTTCGGAATTCTGCTCGAAACCGTTCAAAATGGACTGGTGAAAGCTTTGCTGAATGACCAGAAAAAAGGCGCGCAGCTCTTCCAGGCTCATGCCCACCGCGTGCGCGAAACCCAGATGAAGCTGGATCGCGCTTCCCAGCGCCCGGTCGTAATCCCAGTCTTCGGCGTCAGCCAGGATCGAGAGCACCGCGCGCGAGGAAGCTTCAAACTGTTTCTCCGATATAGGCAATCCCACTGGCCCGCCGTAGCGTTCGGTTTCCGGCTCGTATGGAGTGAAAACAAGGCTGTTGTTGGGCAGGAGCGGCGGGCCGTTTTCCGGCTCGGAAAAGCTCCGTTCGGAAGGATGAGCCTCGACGTAATCCTCAAACCAGGTTGTCAGATGGTTTTCGACCGCGCCCTTCCGGGCCGCGTCGGTGAGGAAACGCAGGCGGATATGGGGACCGCGCTCCCAGTAACGAATGAAAAAAAAGCGATCCGCGAGGGTTTGCCGCAGCAGGGTTTCCGTCAAAGGCTTGATGCCCCGCGCGAGCAAGGCTTGCCATGGCTCTCCATAGTACAAATATGCCGCGAGCCAGGTTTTCGCGCTCATCATCATCCCTCGCCGCGATACCATTGCAAGGTGGCCTCGGTCACGTGAGGGCGTCCTTGAATGGCGCAAAGTTGGTCGGGTTGGGGCAACATTTCCGCGATAGTGATGGCGCGCGGGGTTTTGCCGATCAATTTTTCGAAGAGTCGGATCAGCAGCGGATTGGCGAAATCCAGGTATTGGGGCTTGTAATCGTCGCGGCTGAGCTTGCGCAGGCGCGTCTCTTTTAACAGCCGCAATTCTCCATGATGGGTAATGGAGGCGAAGACCTGGTCGGGAAGCCCATGCTCCTGTTTCCAATCGTGAACCTGGCAAAAGTAAGACCAATCGCTCTGCTTTGAAGCCCTGACGGGAAGCGTTGGTTTGGGAAAATGCCAGGTCCTCCGCCGCAGCACGACACGGTTCTCAAAAACAATGCGTGGTCCACGGGTAACCCGCGATTCCTCCGAGCGCGCGTCCTCGGAAGGGGTAGAGGAGCCGTTGGCGCTCTTTTCCTCCTTGGGTTCGCGCAGGGCCTCGATCAACATTCCCAACATCGGTATTTGGACAGGGTTGAAATACTGGAGCATCTGGAAAAGCTCCGATCGGCCGAGCAGAGATTGGAATCCGAGATCCAGCACATGGAGCCGGCATCCACGTCGCGTGCTGTGCAGCACGAGCATGTCCTCCCTGGGATCCAGGCTGATTTGGATATCGGTAATCGGGATCTGACGTCGGGGAGGTAGGCTGTTGTGTCCGCCCGGAATCCAGATCTCGTAAGGCAGCAGCGGGGGATGGAGGTTGGCGTTGAATACCGAGGCATCCTGGGCTTCCAGGAAGAGGACGGAACTCGATGCCGGCGCGTTCCAGTCCCGCAAGTCTTCGGTGATCCGGTGATCGAATACATGAAGGAAGCGGCTGAAATACTTGCCCCATCCAGGCAGGGCCCCGTTGAGAACCATATGCGCTTCTCCATCCTGGCGGTAGATTTGAGAGAAGACCGCGCAGGAGCGGCGAGGAGGGTTCCCCTCCCTATCGGGGAATCCGGCGGCTTTCAGGGCCGTGCGCAGTTGCTGTAGGTCAAAATCAACCCTGTCGGCGTTATCGGGGCAGGAGAGTAAGGCGCGAAATTCACGTTGAAATGCCTTGCTCAACGCCTGCCGTTCTTTCAAGGCGGGTATTTGGAATCGTTCGTCATCCTGGTCTTGCGACTCGTCCTGATCCTCCTCCTTCTGACGCCGTGCTTCGTGCTCGGCTTCCGGTTTCTTGAACTCGCGGTAATAGGCCTCGTAAAAGGTCAGCAAATCTACCGGTCCGGAGTAGTGTTGCTGGAAAAAGTGTTTCATTTTCAACCGTTCCACGGCGAAACCGTCCAGCGGTCCGAGCGCTTCAAATAACAGGTCGATCCGGTTGAGCAGAGGTTGGATCTCCTCGCCCTCCAGCTCCCATTGACCATGAAAGGCGCAATCCTCATAGAACAACTGTTCCGCTTTAAAGCCGAAACGGGTGAGACCGCGATGCTCAAAGGCCTCGTCTTTGTCCTCCTCCTCTTCCGCCTCCGTTTTCTCGTTTTCGCGCTGCTTGAGGAAGGCCTGGTATTCCGGTTCGGGCAACCGCTCTTCCTCTGGAAGACCCGCGGACGCGTGCCAGCGCAGACAGACATCGCGGAACAGTTCAAAAGCCTGAGTCAATAACTGTCGGCGCGTTTTCGGTTCCGCGTTGCCGAATGCGCCTCCTATCGAGCGCAAGTCGGCCAACATGGCGGTCAACTCCCCGATCATGGGAAGCTCCTGGTCCCAGCCTGAAAGCGTTTGGGCAAGGGCGCGATCCCACTCGGTATCGGTTCCCGAGATGCCGAGATTGAACTCGAGAAAACCAAAGTCGATCAACCGGGTTACGTAGTCGGAGAGCTCCTCGGCGGTGGCGTCCACATGGTTTCCCGCGGCCGCAACCAGTTTGCCGAAGGGCAGCCCCTGCCGGTTTTCCCTGGTAAGCTCCAAGAGCAGCTCAAGCACCGGGTTGCTGGGGATGCGCTGGAAGGATTCCACGTTGTTGCTATTGGTGAGAAAGAGAAATGCCTCGCCCTCGGCCCGCAGCGTAGGGTTGGGTCGCAGGGCCAGGTGTTCCCGGTAGCGCGGGTGCCGAAAAAGAATTTCGCGCAGGTATTGAAAGAGGGTGTTATTGAGCCGGACGAAACTGGTGGGCTCGACGGGCGCCTTACCCGGCGATAACCATGGCCTTTCGGCGCCGGCGTCGCGGAAATGCAAGCGCGCCATGGCAAGGGCGTTGAAGGTGCTGAAAGGCGAGGTCTTGGCGCAAATGCGGGTGATGTACTTCACCAGGCTCAGCTCGGTTTTCAGCATTTTTTTCGATAGCCGCTCCGAATCCGCATCCGCGGCGAGGTAGGCGGCGAGCGCGTCCGTCAACGGACCGCTGGAGAGGAACAACCCCTTGGTCAACGCTGTCATTTGCGCCAAAATGCGCAGGTGGCGGCGGGTCGCGGATAGTTCCTCGGCAAATGTACTCTCCGCTCGCTTTTGTAAGCGTTCCAAATCCTGAAGCAGGCCATTGAGGTCCTCTGTCGCGGTGCGGATTTCCGCCATGGGATGTGTGCCCAACCATTGCGATTGAGAGGGTGAAAGATCGCGCGCATTATAAATATCGCGTTTGATTTGCAGCAATCTTTTGCGGGCGCTCCTGTCCTCCGCGTCGTGGACCGCCTGAAATAGGGCGTCACAAAGGCGGTCTCGCGCGGAGGTCAAACGGCGTTTCAACTCCAGTCTTTTTTCGATTTCGACCAGTGAGCCCGGCGCGCGCAAGCCATCCAGCCGATCGAAGGCTTCCCCGCCAAAGCGGATGAGGGCGTGAGGAAATAGTTTCACCGGCTCGCCGCCCCTCGGCCGCGCACCCCATGAGTCGAGCACGGGTGCGAGCCCTTGAATCGTGTAATGTTGGTTTGCGATTTCATAACAATTTCCTCATGTGGAGGATGTTATCAAATATCTAAATTGATTGAAAATACGTTCGATTAATCTCATGTTGCGGGTCACAATATCCGCCGTTCCCTCCATTTGGTATTTGAACTCCAGCTCTTTACCGTAGTGCGTGGTCAGACCCTCGGGTATGGACACGTTGACCAGGTAGCCTTCTTGGCGCGCAACCGGGGAAATGGAGTTGACCACGCCCCGCACCATGCCGTACTCGCGGTGGGGATAGCTATCGAACTTGATGTTCACGGTTTGACCCGGAGTTACCTTGCCCGAACCCCTTTGGGGAATGGAGATTTTGCCCACCAATGGATTCAGCTCGGGCACCACGGTCATCACCTCCTCGCCCTCCTGGACATACTGGTTGTCGCTCCAAAACTTGAAAAACGAGATGCGGCCGCGGGCGGGTGAGACGAGCAGATAGCGTTGCTGCCAGGAAGAAAGTTCGCTGACCAGGGTTTTGTAGGAACTCTGGGCGTCGATCAATCGCTGACGCCGGTCGTCTCTTTGAGTTTGCTCGACTTGTAGCCGTTCCCGGCGCAGGTTTTCAAGCTCGATCCGGTTTTGAAGAATATTCGATTGCGCCTGTTCGAGCGCGAATTTTTTTTGCAGGTACCTCGCTTCCAGGTCGGACAAGTCATCCTCGGATATGAGGTCTTGTTCGCGCAGGCGTTGGTTTTTTTGGAAGGTTTTCTCTGCCAGCGCCAACTCGCGGGTGAGGATGCTTACCTGGGCCTCCAACTTGCCGTTCAGGTTTTGGTAGGAGCGGATTTGGGTTTCGATAGCCTTGGACCTTTGCAGGAAGGCGTCGTCCTCCGCGAAGGCGGCAAAATTGAAGTAATCGCGCAAGAAATCCGTGTATGCCGGCTGCAGACCGCCCAGATCCGCGTTCTTATTCCATGAACGGTCTAAATACGCCTCGGGCTCCAGGAGAAACTCCTGGAATTCTTCCAGTTGTTCGCCGAGCCTGGCGACATCTTCATACCGCGCGGTATTTTCCAGCAGGGCCAGGGGCTGCCCCATGGCGACGCTGTCATTTTCGCGGACGAAAAAGGAGGTAATTTTGCCGCTGCTTCGCGAGACCACCTTGATGGGCGGGTTCAAGGTGGTGATGGTGATGCGGGTGCTGAGGATTTCGGGATATTGGATGATCCAGCTACCCAGAAGCAGAAACGCCACGGTCAGGAACACCACGGTAATGCCCCAGCGAATGATCCAGTTGGGTTCGCGCCCGATGATTTCGCGAACCGGTTCACTACGCGATTCCAGATAGTCATTGCTTTGCGGCATGTCAGCTTCCCAGCTCCAATTGGTTTTTGACCAAATGGTAGTAGGCGCCCCGTTGCGCGGCGAGGCTCTGGTGGTCTCCCACCTCGACGACCCGCCCCTTTTCCAGGACAATGATTTGATCCGCGTTCTTGACGGTGCTGAGGCGATGCGCCACGATGACGGCCGTGCGCGATTGCAGGAAGCCGGAAAGGTTTTCCATGATGGCCCGTTCATTGTTGGCGTCCAGAGAGCTGGTCGCCTCGTCGAAGAAGATGTAGTCGGGATCTTTGTACACCGCGCGCGCGATCAGGATGCGCTGTTTTTGGCCTTGGCTTAGGCCATGACCATCGCCCCCGATTTGGGTGAGATAGGCCAGGGGTAGGGATTCGATGAAGTCTTGGATATGGGCGACGCGGGCCGCCTCCAGCAGTTTTTCCTGATCCACGCGGTGGCCGCCGAGAGCGATATTGCCCGTGATGGTATCGTTGAAGATAAAGCCGTCTTGCATGACCGTTCCACAGTGCCTGCGCCAGCTTTCCGCGCTGTAATTGGCGAGGTTGATATCGCCCAGCCGGATGGCGCCCGCGCTCGGCCGATAGAACCGCAGGATCAGCTTTAAGAGGGTGGTTTTGCCGCTGCCGCTGGTGCCCACGATGGCCGTGGTCTTTTGATGGGGAATGCGAATGCAGACATCGTTCAAAACCTTTTCCGAGAAAGGACCCTCGTAATGAAAATCGAGATGCTCCACCCGGATGTCCTTGCCCCGGGGAATCTGGCTCATCAGGCGGACGCCTCCGCGTTCCTCCTCTTCCTTGCCGTGGATCTCGCCCAGCCGCTCCAGGCTCAGCTTGGCGTCCTGGGCGGTTTGAATGAAGCCCAGTAGTTGAGTGACCGGGCTGTTCAATTGCCCGATGATGTAGGTAACCGCCATCATCATGCCCAAGGTCATGTTGCCCTGGATCACCTCGCGCGCGGCGATGAAGGTGATGACGATGTTCTTGAGCTCATTGAGGAACATGGAGCCGGCCTGTTGATATTGGTTGATGGCCAGGCCTCTGAGGCTCACCTTGAAGAGACTGGCCTGGATGTGCTCCCATTCCCAACGTTTTTGGCGGGCCGCGTTGTTGAGCTTGATCTCCGGCATTCCCGTGATCAATTGAACCAGGGTTGTTTGGTTGGTGGCCATTTGATTGAAGCGTTTGTAATCCACCTCGCGGCGTTTGCGCAGGAAGAGGAAGATCCACAGGAAAGAGCCCAGGCTGCCCAGTGCGAACACCCAGAAAATAGAAGGGCTGTAATAGGCCAGCACCACGCCGAACACGATCAGGTTGAACATGGAAAACAAGATGTTGAGGGTTTCCGAGGTGAGGAAGTGTTCGATGCGCTGATGGTCGCCGATGCGCTGGAGCAGGTCGCCCAGGTGCTTGCCGTCGAAGAAGGAGAGCGGCAGCTTCATGAGCTTGATGAGAAAGTCGGAAATAATGGAGATATTGATGCGGGTGCCCATATGCAGCAGAATCCAGCTTCGGATGAATTCTACGGCCGTGCGGCTGAAGAAAAGCATCAACTGCGCCAACAAAATGGTGTAAACAAATCCGATATCCTGATTCTCGATGCCGTAATCCACCAGGGCCTGGGTTAAAAAGGGGAAGATCAGGCCCAGCAGGCTGGCCAGGAACATACCCAGAATCAGTTGAATAAAGAACTTTTTTTGGTTGAGCAGGTAGGGCCAGAGAAAGGAAAACCCAACCCGAACTTGATCGCGTTCATCCTCATGCCGATAAAATTCCGGTGTGGTTTCGAATAATAAAACCGTCCCAACCTCATCGTCCTGGGCCCAATGCTTGAGGAACTCTTCCCTCGTGTAGACGATGCGGCCGTGGGCCGGATCGGCCACGTATACCTTGTTGCCGCGAATTTTGTAGACCACCACGAAGTGCCGTTGCGCCCAGTGGACGATACAGGGCAGAGGCGCTTCCCGCGCCAGGCCCTCGAAGAGGATACGGGCGCCCAAGGTGCGAAAGCCGATGGACTCCGCCGCCTCGCTGATGCCCTGCATCGAAACTCCCTCGCGGCTGATGAAACAGCGGTCCCGCAGGTAGTCCAACGAATAGGACTTTCCGTAATAATGGGCGATCATTCTCAGGCAGGTGGGCCCGCAATCCATGGAATCGAGTTGCATGAACACAGGAAAACGGAAGCGGGTTTTTTCGCCTCCCGAATCCTCGCCGGTTGATTTTAGAAACCACATACGGACGAAGGGCCCCCATGATGAAAAAAGCGGATAGACAACGCGACCCGCATTTCGGGCTTGGGGAGGAATGTTGGGGCCCGCCAAGTTTCGTGTGAATCAGGGTTGTACGGGCTTCCCGCGGATCTGGCCAAGCGCCGAAAATACCCGATTGTAGCATGAGCCGTCCGGCCTTCGGAGCCTGGACCCGTTTCCGAGTGAAACTGAATAGCCGCGGACCCGGCTTAGCGGGGAGCGGCTGATTGGGTCAACAAGTCGCCGATGGCCCTGCGCGCCAAATCGCGCGGGTCCGGATCCGCGCCCTCCTCCAGGGAAAAGGTAAAATCCCAGAGGGTCTTGCCCTCGGCATTGGCCAGGACCAGATACCAATCTGGCGCGCGGCCGTCAGGGCCGGGTTTGGCCAAATGCGCCAGGTTCTTGAGAACCGCGTCAGCTTCGTGAATATCGTCCGTCAAATGAAAGCGGTCGCAGGCCTGAATGCTTTGCTCCAGCCCGTTCTTCAGCTCTTCATCCCTTTTCCCGTCTCCCATGGATAGGATGTGTATTTTGCTGACCGCCGCGAGGGCGACGCCTTCCGGAAGGGTAGTCAGACTTCTGGTCAAGCTTTCACTGGGCGGCGAGTCGAAATCGGGAAAATCTATGCGCACGGGCGGCATGGTCTCCACGGCAGCGGTGGGTTTGTCTTGAAGCAAGGGCCGCAAAAACCAGAGGGCGAACAGGCCCACGATTGCGGCCGAGGCCCAAATCGGTATGAAACCGCTTCGGGGGCGGTGCGTTTGCCGCAGCCACCAAAGTCTGAGGATTCCCGCCAAGCGCGTCTCCCGGTAACCGATAATGGTTTTAATGGGCGTTTCGCCATTCGATTGATCGGGGTCGAGCATCATCTCGAACCTCAGGCATTGGCCCGACTCTAATACCAGCGTATAGCGACGCGCCGTCCCGGGTTCCAAGCTCTCGCTTCCCGTGATGAGATGGGCGCCCAGTAAAACGTCGTTCTGATCACGCACCTCGATGAGTTCCGAGGCGGTGGAGAGGTTGACCGCGACCTGCTCCTCCCGTTTGAGGTTCAACTCGGCGACGAGCCGGCCATCCACCATGACTCGGAGCAAACCAGGCCGGGCGCGTTGCCGCAGGTTGCGCTCATCGTCCAGATGAGAACGAATCTGATCCGCCTCTAAAGAGCTGAGCCCCGGCGGGTTAGTGCGGTCATTGGGTTGCTTGTCGCCGCCCGTGGATTGGGACGCGTGGAACCGGGGCACCGCCAACCGCAGCTCAGGGCGATCCATTCCAAAGGCCAATGTCAAACGCTGAAAACATTCTGGATGCAAAATCGTGTGCATGCGATTCACCTCCACGGCATGTTCGCCGTCCGGGTCTTGGCCGTGGAAGGCCAGTTGAGGGATGCCCTCTCCATAAGCGTCGAGGTTGTTGGGAACCACGCAGGAAGTTCCCCAGGGCGAGAACCTACGCAGCGATTCTTCTACCAGGTCCTTGAATCGCCCGGGGTTTTCTTGGCGCGCAAAGCGCAGCTCATTCCGGTAGCCGCGTTCCACCTCCACTTGTTTCTGGAAGCGATTTCGGCACTCCTCCATCAATTGTTTTTTGCGTGAGCGGTAATAATCGCTATTGCGGATGCGCTCCGGATCTTGAACGACCAGACCGTACAAATCCATGGATTCGGAGGTGGTGTAGTCGTGAAGCAGACGAGAGATAGCCAGGTTCACATAAAAGGATGTTCGGCGGGTGCTGATGCGCACCAAATGTTTGATAAATCGGATGACCATGTCCTCCTGCTCCACGGGAGGGCCGATTTCCCCCCGTTCCTGGGCTCGTTCGAAAGGCTCTGCCTCGGTATAAATCAAACGCTGCAGTAATTGGGCTTCCGGTAACACCACCTTGGTACGGTATCCCTGCACGGGCTTGCCATTGGGATCGGAGCGTCCCGAGGGCGCGTAATACAGCCGCTTGAATTGTGCGTTTGCGGCCACCTCCAATTTAGACAAGGCCCGGGCGGCGATGGCCAAGGCCATCTCCCGGTCGGGGAAGATGAAATAGGCAAGTCCGAAGGCCCTTTGCCATAGTTGCGGGATTTCGGGTGTCGTCATGGTTTGTGCTCGGCAATTCCAGAGGAATGTTTGGCCATCTTGGGATGGCGCGCACGGACACGCGTTCCCAGGGCGGCTGGTTCCTCCTGGCCCGCTGAGTTGAGGATCGTCCGCCAATCGGTTACCTCGCAATAGCCCGAAAGCAGGATCGGCGTCCATGTGATCCCGTGTACGCTCGGAAAAACCCCGACACTTTCAGACCATTTCGCTATAACATCTCGGCCCATCACATCCACACGAATCGCATGTTTCCAATTCGATCATGAATTCATCGGGGCTCCTTCATTAAGAGCCCGGTCGATCTTGCGGTTCCACAATCTGGATCTTGGGTATTCATCATCAAACAGTAACATGAAACGATTGTGCCGGATACGTGAATGACGAAACGGATACGACCCACACCGCAACATGAGCGGCCGCTCGTTTACTTGAATTTGCCGGAAAATTCAGCAAGACGAGAACGGCCTCTTTTGTGGTTTCGTTTTCTCCTTTTGGTTTAGGATGCGGGCCATGAATCCGGCTCGCATCATCGGTTCGACTTCTGCCCAAATCTTCTGGATGAATGCATGGATACCCGATTTCCGGGATGGAACCGGGCCGGAAGGGACGCGGATTTGGGTTCAAGTTCAGAGGGATGATTGGCGGTTCACGCCGAGTTGGTAGCGCCATTCCCGATCGCGCCGTCCATCCTTGAACCGGAATTTTTCCGAAGCCCTTGAAATATAAAGAAAAGGCGGCGAGGGTTTGTACATGGGTGGTGCCCAATCATGGAATCGCGAAGTCGAGTCCGTCCCACCCCGTGACGTCCTCGCGGCGAGCTCTGTACCCTTGGGTACGCTCTCAACGAGCTCCCCACCTTTTCTGCTTTTCCAAAGTTAAAACACCCATGAAACCACCACCGCCTCTAATCGAGCCCCTAATAATCGGGGCAAACAAGGGGGGTGACCGGACCGGTCATGTGGCGTCACGACCGGCCCGTATCACTTGGTTTGTACTGGTCTCTGCCTTTGACGGGATTATCATAATCTTCCTCGGGAATTGACAGCGTGTGATTTTCGGAGCTTTAATACGGTATGGAAGAAACCCATTTTTAGCCTTAGTTTCCCGCTTCCGCGCCGATTATGCCTCTGGCAAACGGCAAAAATCTGGAAAAAATCCACCCCCCTCTTCTCCAGAGTCCCGGACCCATTGAATCCTCCGGAGAAGAAGGCCAGCTTGGGAGAGACTCCATCGTGAATCCAGGAAACGCCGCCACCGGTCAGCCATGGCTTCGGGGTTCCGCTTGCAATCGAGGGCGCCGGCCTTTCGGCCTGCTCGCGCTTTTTTATCTGCTCGGGCATTTGGCCTGCGCCACCCTGGGTACCGGGAGAGAGGCTGAACCCTCCATCGCCGCTTCATCCAGCCTGGAGTTGGAGGCCATGCTAAAGGTAGCGCGTTCCGAGCGGGGCCGTTTTCATGCCAAGGGAGAGACCGCGGCGGAGGCCGGTGTTCTGGAAACCATGGGAGATCTATACGAGCGCTTGGGAGATCGGCAGGATGCGGTGGATGCCTATTTTGCCGCGCTCTCCCGGTTCGTTGAGTCCGGAGAAGAGGCGCACGCCGCCCGCGTTCGGGTGAAGTTGGTTGGCGGCCTCAATTATTTGGACTTCAATGATCAGGCGATGGAAATGGTGTGTGAAGCCCTGCTCTTCTACGAGCGGGAGAAGGACGCGCGCGGGCGCGCCACGGCCCTGATCAAAATGGCCCGGCTTTATGTGGCCATGGGGGAAAGGGAAGCGGGCTGGTTCTTTTTTTACCAAGCATGGGAACTCTGCCTGGTTTTGGAACAACCGGCCTTGACCGCGATGGCTCTCGAGGCGCTGGGCACCCTTTACTATTGGGATGGCCAGCTCGAGGAGGCTCTTGGTGTGCTTCAACACCTTTTGACCGCCTTCCCCGAAGAGATCGATATCAAAAGAGAGTTGTATCTTCTGAATTTAATCGGCTCTTCGCGGATCAAGTTAGGCGAACCCCAGGTCGCGCTGGAGGCTCTGCGCGAAGCCATGGCAATCTATGAGAATGTGGGTTTGGGAAGCGCGGGCGTGTATGCCTGGAATTTGGCCGACCTTTATTCATTGTTCGGTGAAAAGCAGCGAGCCTTGGAGTATGCCGATAAATCCAGGCGTGTTTTGGTGGAGGAGAATGCGCCGCCCAACGCGGGCGCCTCGGTGAATTTTTTGCTCGGCGCCATCCACCAAAGCGCGGGAGACTTTGGCCAGGCCCGCCATTTCTTCAAACAAGCGCTGACAGTCTTCAGGCAGATCGAAAACCAGAGGGGAATGGTGCGCGCGCTGATCGCCCTGGGCGATGGCTCGCTCGGCCAGGGTGATGCGCCCGCCGCTCTGGACTACCTGCATCAGGCGCTTCAAATAAGCCGCGACATGGGTAACAGGCACCTCGCCGCCATTTGCAACAAGAGCCTGGGCGTTTGGTATTTCCGCCAAAATCAACCACGAGAAGCGCTTTGCTTTTTGGAAGAGGCCTTGGAGACACAACGCCAGTTGGGTATGCGCGAGGCGCTTGCGGATACCCATTTTCAACTGGGCCGGATTTTTTTGAGTCGGGAAGACCTCGCCACCGCGGCCTACCAGTGTCTTGAAGCTTTGGCCCTGAACGAGGCTTCCGGCGATCAACAGGGGGAGGCCCTGAGCCTTCACCTGCTGGCGCGCATCCATCGTGAAATTGGACGGCCCGCGCACGCGCTGAGCATCAATGAGGAGGCGCTTGAAAAAATCGAATCCCTACGGGTCAGGATCATGCAGAGCCATATGCGGATTTCCTATTTCGATGCCGTTCACGAGGTCTTTGAACTGCAAATTGAGCTGCTCATGGAGCTGGCGCGATCGGACAACCGGGAGGAATACCTGGCCCGTGCGTTGCGGGTGAGCGAGCGAGCGCGCGCGCGCGGCTTTTTTGATCTGCTTCAGGACCGGCGCTTCAATCGGGATGTTCCCGAGATCCAGGAGCTGGTGACCCGCCAGAACCAGGTGCGTGCGCGGCTGAATAAGAAAGAACATTACCGGATGCGGCAGTTGGAAAAGGGATTGGATGAGGAAGAGTTGGGAGTTTTGGATCAGGCGGTCGAAGGGCTATTGGCCGAATTTCGCGCACTAGATGGACGTATTCGTGAAATCCAGGTCGAAACGCTGGGGTTTGACCCGCTCAACCCCCTATCCTTGTCTGAAATTCGGGAGAGGGTGTTGGATGCCGATACCGCCATGTTGGAGTACTTTCTCGGCGAGGAACGCGGGTTTTTGTGGATGGTGAGCTCGGATGAGCTGGCGGGATTTGAGCTACCGCCGCGGGCTGCGATCGAGTCCAGGGTCCACCGAATTTTGGAGCTTTTAACCGAGCGTGGCAGGAGGGAGCGTTTCGAAACGCCTTTAGAGAAAGAGGCTCGGGTGGCGCGGGCTGACGCCGAGCTTCCGCCTCTCATGAGCGAGTTGAGCCGTACATTGCTGGGGCCCGTATTTTCCCGGTTGCAGCACAAACGCCTATTCATTGTGGCGGATGGGGCCCTGCGATTGTTACCTTTTGGAATCTTGCCGGAACCCATTCCGGGCAATTCGGGTTCCGTGGTTCCGTTGTTGTCGCGATTCGAGATAGTGGGCGCTCCTTCCGCCTCCATTCAGGCGCTTCTCAAGCAAAACCGCCAGGATCGGGAGCCCGCGGCCCGGGCGCTGGCCGTTTTTGCCGATCCGGTGTTCAGTTCCGATGATCCCCGGCTTACCGGTATGGCGGGTCCCAGAGTCGCGCTGGCCGAATCCGAGAATCCCATCGATGTCGATTCCTTTGTGCGCGACAGCATCGGGGTACCGGAACGGCTGCGGTTTACGCGCCTGGAGGCCCGGCAAATGTCACAATTATGGCCGCCGGGCGAGGTTTATGAAGCGTTAGATTTTCAGGCCAGCAGGCAAGACCTGCTGGACCTTGAATTAGATCAGTACCGAATCCTTCATTTCGCCACCCATGGCATGATCAGCGATACCTATCCCGAACTTTCCGGGTTGGTGCTTTCCCTATACAATGCCGCGGGCCAGGCCCGCGACGGATTTCTTCGGCAATACGATATCTTCGGCCTGAATCTCAACGCGGATTTGGTGGTTTTGAGCGGGTGCCGCACGGGTTTGGGAAAAAACAGCAATGGCGAGGGCCTGATCGGTCTGACCAGAGGATTTATGTACGCGGGGGCCACCCGTGTCATGGCGAGCCGCTGGATGGTGCAGGACCACGCGACCGCGGAGCTGATGAGCCGCTTTTACAAGCACCTGGTTTTGGATGGTTGGAGCCCGGGTCATGCCTTGCGCTCGGCACAACTCTCCATGTGGCGTGAGCCTCGTTGGCGGGCGGCCTATTACTGGGGCGCGTTTGTCTTACAAGGCCCGTGGGAGTAGCCGTTCCGCTCGTTTAGGAATATTTATATCCCCTTTATTTTCAAAAAGTAACACAGTTCAAACACTCATCTGGGATTACATTCTCGCATAGGCAAATTCCGAAAGGGTTCTTTGTCGGGCTTGAAATTCGAGGAGGTAGTCCACCAATAGCGAGCGCTCGTGATATTCCGATTGTAACGATGATTGAATTAATTTGATTTCACCTATTCAAGGAACGCGAGCGGTTTTAATTTTTGGAGAAATAACGAGCCTTTTGGCCGAGTCATTTCATGGTGTTCTCACCCCCCGCTGGATCGCAAGATCCGCCTTGGCTCAAAAAATGAAAATACTTCCAATCCCACTGTTACCACTTGTCCCCTGTGGATGGGGTTTGGCGGCGGACCTCGGATTTGCGCAATAGCGCACCGCTTGGCAGAAGCGTGGTCCCTCCCGACCCGCCCCGAGGCGGCAATGGCTTGGGATTCGTGCGCCTGACGTGATCGAGACCTCCATTCGGGTCGTTGCCGTCGTGTGTCCCTTTGGCTTGGGTGCCACACAAAAATGGGACGGGGAAATTCTCCCTCGACCTGGGCGGAATGTGACGGGTACCGGCCTGGCCGGTTCCTGCGCGGGGAAGATGGCCTCGCGGCATTCTCCGAGAACCGTTGCCCGAGAGATTGGCGACGATTGGAAATCCTCGTTCCCGCTTGCATCTGAACCCGGGCCTCTGAACATGAACGGCATGGCCCGCTTTTCGCCGACCACGAAGGAAAGCTTGGACGTCGAGGCGGGCGCGTGCTCAGGGTCCCTCAATTGAAGAGAGCCCATGGAATTTGAATTTCGGCCTGGATGAGAAGCCAACCGCTGTCCATCCGGACCCTCGGTCTGGGCCCTGCCCCCGGGCGAGGCCGATTCCATCAGCGCTTTGAATGGAATCCCAAGGTCCCGCCTACCCGCCGGCAAGCCCCCCAAGAGGCCGGGAAACCATTTCCACCGGGTCGCTCGAAATACGCGGGCGTCCCTTGAATTCCCTTGCAATTAGAGCGCTCGCGGTCTCCGTGCTCCGCGGTTTTCAGCACTCCCATCAGGCGCCGGGGACCTGCCCCCTCACGGGCGGGGTTTGCTCCCCGTGGCAGGAAATCCGTGCAACTTCATTTCAACCAGCAATTTCCGAGCCTTGGCTCCAGGAGGGAATTATGTTGTCCAAGCATCCGAAACTTACCTTGAAGTCTCCAAGGGTTCAAAGCTTTATCACCTGTTTAAAAAAAGAAGAGCAAAGACTTATAAAAGGTCGCAGTGTGATTTCCTTTGGCCACCCAACCGTGATGATCACCTGCACCGATAATACGACCGGGCCTTGAAGCCCAAGCCGAACGCCTGGATCAGATGAGTTTGGCAATTCAGGCCAATGAGCGGCGCATCGCTTCGGGAGGGAGGCTTCTTAAGCGCCTGGTTTCTGTCGAATGGGGGTCCGGACCGGGTTTTTTGTCAAGCTGGCGGAGGAGGTGAAAATCCCAATAGTTGCGCAAAGTATTTTTCCAGGAAAAGCAATTGCTTATAATAATATTATTTTCAATAAAATATTATCAAGTTTATAATCATAATATACTGAGTTTAGGTAATATAAATCATGTTCTCAAACATTGTTTTGTGTGTTTAATAAAGAAGCGAATGCTAGCGGAATGCTTCCCTTCCGATTCAGTTGAGCCGGCAGTAGGTTGTTGGCGTCTCAGGAGGCAAGATTCCAAATTCAAACTTCAAGTAGGAGCGGTTTGCCTGCTCGTGGTTTGGAAGGCGGCGTTTTTCCCCTTTTGCATTCGCGAATCCCGCCATTTTAGATAGGCGGTTTTCGTTGAGGCGCGGTCGGAACCGGAAGCTTCCTCATGCTGTAACTCGGGTAGAGCGGTCCGCGTTATGGGCTGGCAAAAACTCTTTAAAATAGCCGGCTCCAATCCTCTCGAAACCCTGCCTCGCCTGCCATTCGGGCTGTACATTGCCCCTTCGCTGCCTTTTGACAAAAACCCTCTCGGGAGGGACCGCCGATGGTTCCGGGAGAGAAAACCAGGACAGGGTCGGGCAAAGAAACGACAAGGCGCCCTTTCCTGAAACGCCGGTGGCGCTGGGCCGCGGTTTTCAACAGTATTCCCTCCCATTGCGGGCTCCTGATGAGCTGGAGGTAGGGCATGTTTCAACTCTTGGTCTTTTGGTTCCTTCAACTGGGCGGGCCCGAGTTCGCCAACCCTTCCGTCATGTGCGGAGGTCTCCTGGAGCGTTCCTTCCCCTCCTGGAGGCGTCGCGCGGATGAGTTGCTCCGAGAGGGAGCCCTTTCTATTTACGCCCCAACCGGGCCGGATTTGGAAAAAGCCCTGCTCATGCTTCTGCGGGCCGCGTCCATGTACGGTGAACATGGGGTTGAACAACTGGAAGCCGTGGCTCATGAAAAGGTAGGGTTGCTCTACGGCCGGCTCTTCAACTATCGCGAATCGGTGGCCTATTGCCGGAAAGCGCTGGCCTTTCATCTCCGGGCCGGTCAGGTGGAGGATCAGGCGCGGCTCCATTTTTACATTGCGCATTACCATCTGAAACTAGATGAGTTGGAGCGCGCCCGGGATTCTTTTCTTGCCGCTTTGGGCGTTTTCCGCCAGCTCGGAGATCACTCGGGCCAGGCCAAGGCGCTGAGTTCCCTGGCCCGGTACCACGCTCGGGTTGGCGAGCCGAAAAAGGCGGCGCACTACATCGAAAAGGCTCTCGCCTTGAGCGACCACCTCGATGATCCAGGTTTGGAGCTACAGATGCTCTACATGCTCGGTGGGCTGAAGATGCATCAGGGAATGTATCGCGAGGCGCTCGCGACTTTTGAAAAAATCCGGCTGTTGAGCGCCGAAACCGAGAGCTACCTCATGGCCAATGTATTTAACAGCATGGGCTTTATTTACCACAATCTGGGCGATCCCCACAAAGCCCTGTCCTTCCTGGATCGATCGGCGGTTTTGTACGAGCGCTGGGATAACCATCACCTTGGCCTGAGCTACATTGAAATGGGCAATATTTACCTGTATTTGGGAGAGCGCCAATTGGCCATCGATTTTTTTCTCAAGGCTCAAGAATGCCTGCGGCTGGTAGACTCCAAGTCCGATGAGGCCACGGTCCACTATTACCTGGGCAAGGTTCATCAAAGCTCCGGGGATCACGAGACCGCCCTTGGCTATTATAGGCGCGCGTTGAAACTGACCTCCGGGATCCGCAATGAACGGGGCAGAGCTTTGGCGCTGCACGCCATTGGCGATAGCTACCTTCACAAAAGGGATTTCCCGACCGCACTCGAATTCCTGTTTGAAGCCCTGGCCGTATCCAGGAAAATCGGCAACCGGGGTTTCGAGTCTCTCATACTAACAAGTCTTGGATTGGTTTACTATTATTTGGAACGCTATGATGAGGCTGAATGTTATTTTGAAATTTCTTTGGATTTGCAGCGCGAATTAGGCATTCCCGCTGCCATGGCGCTCACATACCGTTATCTTTGCCGACTTCGACTTTCCATGGCGCGACTCGATGCGGCGCTCTGCGATTGCCTGGAGGCCATGCATATCCAACGCTCGACCGGAAACCTCACGGAGGAGGCGCTCACCCTCCATACCCTTTCCGCGATTATGGCCGCGGGCGGCCATCTGGAAACGGCCTTGGTCTATGGGAGCGAGGCAATCGAGGGTATCGAAACCATTCGGGGTAAAATCATGGAAAACCACCTTCAAACCTCTTTTTTCAGCGGTAGCCAGAGCGTGTTTCAGCTCCAAATAGAGCTTTTAATGGAAGCCGGGGCCCGAGAAAAGGATTCCGATTATGTGAACCGAGCCTTTCATGTCAGCGAACGCTCCAAGGCGCGCGGCTTTCTCGATCTCCTCGGCGAATGGCCTTCCGCTCACGAGGACGACCAGCTTCAGGGACTGCTGCGCAGAAAAAAGTACCTGCAACAACGGCTCAATGGAAGGGCGAGTCAATGGGTGGATTTCGGCTCGGAACTTCATAAGCGCCCGTGGGTCCGAGACCTCGATCAGGACCTGGGATCTCTCCTCACCGAGTATCGCCGCGTGGACGGACAGATCCGCTTCTACCGATCCCTTCAAAACCGGGTGGAAGAATCCCTTCCCCTTAACGCGGAGGAAATCCAGGACGAAATTCTGGATGGGGAAACCGCACTGCTCGAGTTTGCCCTGGGGGAGCAAAAGAGTTTTCTCTGGATCCTGGACGATGGGGAGGTGGAGAGCTTCCAACTGCCCGGGCGAGCGGCGATCGAACCCCTTGCCGATGAGGTGTATGGGCTCTTGGTCGAACGGGGACGGTATCCCCGGTTCGAAACGCGCTTGGAACGGCGTTCCCGTCTGCAGCGTGCGGACCAACGCCTTTTTGAGGCGGCCTCGGAATTGAGTAGGATGTTGCTCGGTCAGGCGCTTCCCGGCCTGAAGGCCAAACGGCTCCTGATCGTGGCCGATGGCGCCCTGCGCAAGATACCTTTTCACATTCTACCCCTTTCCGGGGAAGGCGCGCGGGGAGATTGGGCGCCCCTTTTGTTCGCCTTTGAAACGGTTGCCTCGCCCTCGGCTTCAATTTTGGCATCCCTGAAAAAGCTTCGAAAACGCGAGGCCCCGGCTCCCAAAAAATTGGCAATTTTCGCCGATCCCGTCTTCCACTCCTCGGATACCAGGGTCCCTGGACTACCGGCCCAATTCGGCTTTTCCCGGTCGCGAATTCCCGCGGAGGATGCCGCCGGGGTTTCCAATCGCCTTCGCCGGCTTCTCTACACCCGAGATGAAGCGCTTAGCCTGCAAGGACTAGCCGCCTCGGGCGGGGTATATCTCGCCATGGACTTCGATGCCAATATGTCCAATGTGAACGGCGGCTTTCTGCGCGATTTCCAAATTCTCCATTTCGCCACCCATGCGCTCATTGAGGACGCCAATCCCGAGCTTTCCAGTCTGGTGTTCTCGCTCGTGGATGAGGAGGGCAGATCCAGGCCCGGTTTTTTGCGCCAGCACGATATTTTCAACCTGGAGCTACATGCCGAATTGGTGGTCCTCAGCGGCTGCCGCACGGCTTTGGGACAGGACGCCGCCGGCGAGGGGTTAATCGGCCTGACCCGCGCTTTCATGTGCGCGGGCGCATTGCGGGTAGTCGCCAGCCTTTGGACCGT
This sequence comes from Acanthopleuribacteraceae bacterium, assembly GCA_041940685.1. Taxonomy (GTDB): domain Bacteria; phylum Acidobacteriota; class Holophagae; order Acanthopleuribacterales; family Acanthopleuribacteraceae; genus JBGTRP01. The sequence goes on along the minus strand of JBGTRP010000007.1, from coordinate 6,319 downwards.
CCAAGACGAGGCCACGGCGGCTTTGATGTCCCGTTTTTACAGAAATATGCTGACGGAGGGAATGCCGCCCGGAGCGGCGCTTCGCGAGGCCCAACTCGACATGTGGCGCTCCCCCCGCTGGAGCCATCCCTACTACTGGGGCGCTTTCATTTTCCAGGGTTTGTGGGACTGAGGCCCGAACCTCCTTCCGTGCCGCAATACGGCGACCCTGATGGCGTCGCGGGCGCTTTTCCTGGCAACCGGGGAGGCTCGCATCTGTTGAAATCACACTTTTTCTTATTGAACAAACTATCCTGAATTAAAATTTATTGTAACTAATTGATTTTCTTGCGACGTAATTTGCTATTCTTTTGGTTCAAAAAATAAAAAATTTTCTGATTATTTATACTTTGTTATTCTGTAGCTGTTTATGTAGAATAGATTTTCTCTTGTATAGAGTGTTTTGTGTTATTTCGGGGTAATTGTATGAGAGTTGGAAAAGAAAAATTGAAAATTGAAGAAATTATGGTCAAAAGCTTCATCACGGTGTTGCCGCTGAATTCCTTCACGCGGGCTCATTTGGGCGGTCTAAAACCGACCTGCGCAGAAACGCGCTGCGGCACCAGTACGGCGGAAACTTTCCTGCCGCCATGTCCTCCGGTTACGGGGGTCACCTAAACGGCAACGATCGGGAGGAGCGCGCCCGATCACATATCCCGAAAACCGCCGATATTTGCTACCATCCTTTTGCCGACCCCGGTTCTTGCCCCTCCTAGCGGAAAGCATCGGGGGCGCCTAGCCGGGGGCGCCTAGCCGGGGGCGCCCACCCTGCCGGTCTAGGCATACTGAAGACAGCCTGTCGGGTTCCCTCAGATGTCAGAAGGCAGAAATCAGAATGCGCAAACTTTTAATGCCGCCAACTGGGCTCTGCTCTTTGAAGACCGGAGCCTTGGCGCTTGAAAACACCACACAAGAGTAAAAATTTTGATTTCCAAGGCGGCTAGGGAAGGGAACTGGAGGAGGAGAAAAATGAACCTCGAACCGCGATTTCAGGAGGCCGTCCGGAGGTCTAGACAGTTGCCGCAACAGTCCAACCAAACCCTACTCGAACTGTACGGGCTCTATAAACAGGCTCTGTCGGGCGATATTTCAGCCCCCGAACCGGTCGCATTCGACATCAAGGCAAGGGCGAAATACGATGCCTGGAGCGCATGTTCGGGCATGAGCCGGGAAGCGGCCATGGAAGCCTATGTCGGGTTGGTGGAGCGGCTTACAGACGACAGCAACTCCTAGTGGTCAGAGGCCAAGCTCTAGGAAAATATTCCCTGCCGGTCCCTGTTCCCCGCGCTCTGACGGCCCGATGGGGGAACCAATTCGGGTTGCGGGCCCGAGAGTGATTTTTTCATGCCGCTCCAGGGGAGACGTGTTAATAATGTTGGGTTCCGCGAGGGCGTGGGCCGGAGTTCCGCCTCATTCAAGGGGTTGTTAAGTTGCTCCGGACTTTGGAATTCAACTGTCCCGACCATCCCGGGATGGAAGAACCGCTACCGCTTCGGTTATCGTGGCGATTGGGGGGAGCTTGGCGGCGATTGGTATTTTTGACTCGGGCATCGGCGGCTTGACCGTACTCAAGGCGCTGCGGGAAGCCATACCCGAGGAGTCTTTTTTGTATCTGGGAGATACGGCGCGATTGCCCTATGGGACCAAGTCACCGCGGACCATCCGCCATTACCTGGCCCAGAACATCGGTTTTTTACGGGAGTTGGGCGTCAAGGCCATCGTGGTGGCCTGCAACTCCGCTTCCTCGGTCCTGGACTCCGACCGCTGGGATGGGCTGCCGATTTACGGGGTAATCCTGCCGGGCGCGGCCAAGGCCGCCGCGGCCACCCGCAACCGCCGCGTCGGCGTATTGGGCACGCGCGCCACCGTGGAGAGCGGCGCCTACGCGCGCGCGCTTCGGGCGCTCGACCCCGGGCTGGCCGTGGTGCAACAGGCCTGTCCGTTGCTTGTGCCGCTGGTGGAAGAGGGTTGGGAGGCGGAGCCCGTCACCCGAACCGTCCTGGCCCGCTACCTGGCCTATCCCCTGGAGCAGAAGATCGATACCCTGATCCTGGGTTGTACCCACTATCCGGTTTTAAAACCCATGATTCAGGAAGTGGCGGGTGCGGATATTCGGCTGGTGGACTCCGCGCGGGCCGTGGCCCATCGGGTGCGCGATGATTTGCAGCGCGGGCTTTTCCCGGCCGCGGACCGCGAACCGTCGACCCGTATTTGGACGACGGATCTTTCCGATGCTTTTCGGCAGGTGGGGACGCGCATTTTGGGCCCTTGTCCCGTGGAGGGTTGGCGGCTGGCCGATCTTCGATAGGGCGGGCCGGAAACGGCATGGCTTTTTCGGACCCTCATCTATATAAAGTAGGCCAATTAGCCGAATCCGAAAAGAAAAGCATGAGAGAATATGGGAAGATGAGAAATACCGTTTGAAAGAGGGAATATGCGCAGCTTTGATAGAGGACCGGAACAGGCCAGGCCACTGAGCCTGGACATCGGGTATACCCGAAACGCGGATGGCTCGATTTTGATTTCCTGTGGGCATACGAAGGTGATCTGCACCGCTTTTCTGGAGGAGCGAACCCCTCCCTTTTTAAAGAATACCGGCAAGGGATGGGTTACCGCCGAATACGGCATGTTGCCCGGGTCGACGCATTCCCGCACGGCCCGTGAGGCCGCGCGTGGCAAACAATCCGGCCGCACCGTGGAGATCTCGCGGCTGATCGGCCGCTGCCTGCGGGCCTGCGTGGATAACGAGGCTCTCGGCGAACGCTCCATTACGGTGGACTGTGATGTGATTCAGGCGGATGGCGGCACCCGGACCGCTGCCATCTCGGGCGGTTGCCTGGCACTGTTGATCTGTTTGTGGAAACATCGCGCCAAGTTCAGAGTTCCCCCGGTCGTGGGGCGCGTGGCCGCCATTTCCCTGGGGATCCTCAAGGATGAGGTGCTGGTGGATCTCGATTACAAGGAAGACTCCGCCGCGGATGTGGACCTGAACCTGGTCATGACCCATGAGGGGAATTTGGTGGAGATTCAAGGTACGGCGGAGGGCGCGCCCTTTACCCGGGCAGATCTCGATCGCGTGGTTGACATGGGCGCGAGCGCCATTCAAAACTTACACGATCGCGGCCGGAAAGCTTTGGAGACCGCGGGGGTTGGTGGCCTATGGATTCCCTGACCTGGCTGTTGGCGACCCACAACCAAGGCAAAATCGGCGAGCTTCTCACCATCCTTGAAAAGACGTCCGTCCGCGTGCTCGGCCTCAATGAGGCGGGGATCGAGGAAGAGAGCCCGGAGGATGGCGACAGCTTTCTGGAAAATGCCGAACAAAAGGCCCGTTTTTATTACGAACGGGCCGGAATGCCCGTGTTGGCCGATGATTCCGGGCTCGAGGTGGATGCGCTCGACGGTGCGCCCGGCATTTATTCCGCCCGTTACGGCGGCCTGCCTACCCACGCGCAAAAATGCCGCTACCTGCTGGAGCAGATACGCCATGTGCCGCCCGCCTCGCGCGGCGCACGCTTTCGCTGCGCCGCGGTGTACCTGGACGACTCCGGTCTGCTGAGCGCGGAAGGCGCCGTGGAGGGCTGGATCGGCCTCGCCCCGGTTGGCGACGGTGGTTTCGGTTACGATCCGATTTTCTTTCCCCAATGGGGCGGCCCCAGCTTCGCCCAAATCGATATGACCTTAAAAAACCGCATTTCTCACCGGGGCCGAGCCTTTCGGGCCCTGATCGAATCCATTCGCTCGGCTCGGGGCCCCATGCCATGATTTGAGCCCTTTCCCAAAAAAACGGGAAAGGGAACAATATTTGGCCCTGCTTGCCATTTTTGATATTAGAATAGACAATATTGTCCTCAAATTCGCGGTTAGGCGGCCACTCTGAGCGGCGCAACCTTAATTTGTGTGAGCTCGTACATAGACAAAGCCTCGGAACCGGGTTCCAAGGCGGTGAAGGAGAACAATTTATGGCAGAACTGCAAGTCCAGGTCACGGATAAAAATGAGGCCAAGGTTCTGTATATCGATGGTTATATCAATGCTCATACCGTACAGGATTTCGAAAAAGCGGTTCAAGGAGTTTTAGAGGAAAAGAATTACCGGATATTGATCAACTGTCGCGGCCTACAGTACATCAACAGCTCTGGTCTAGGCGTCCTGATGGGGGTCATTGAGGAGATTCAGGATAACGGAGGATTTCTCTGCTTGTCGGATATGAACGGAACCGTGTACAACATTTTCGATACACTTGGTTTCACGCATCTGTTTAAGGTCTTCGACACCGAGGATGAAGCGATCAACTCTCTTAAAAACCTGCCGGCGGATGAGGACTGAACACATGAAAGACCTCCAACAGGGCGAGATCAGTATGACTTTCCCCAGTCAGACTAGCTACGTCCATATGGCGACCATGGTCGCCAGCAACGCGGCATCGATTGCCGGGTTCGACGAAGGCATCGCGGGGAAGGTGGCCATTGCCACGGACGAGGCCGTTACCAACGTGATCCGCCACGCCTACAAGGGAAAACCCAACAAGAAGGTTACCCTCAAGGTGGAAATCACCGAGGAGAGCCTGATCATCAAAGTTTTCCATACCGGCAAAGCCTTGAAAAAAGAGGATATCCACCTGCCGGTCATGAAAGAGTACATTGCCAACCGCCGGGTGGGCGGTCTGGGTCTCTACATCATCAACCAATTCATGGACGAGGTCGATTACCTGGTCGGCAAGGAACATTGCTGCCAGATGACCAAATACCGCCGCTAGTCTCCGCCCAATCGGGCCGTTTTTCTTTTTGCGGTTCCTCCCCACCTCGTTCCGAATTTGCTTTGAAGCTGGGCGCGTATTTTTTTTGCCTTTATAATAAGGCGGGAACGCCTTTTCGTATCGATATCGCTTTCGTCCGAAGAGCCGTTCGTCCGATTTACTTCTGCCCCGCGCCGACTCGGGCTCGGTAGATTTGAGGATGAATGCGTTGAAGTCCAAACCTTACTCCGATCTGGTCAATCAGTTACAAAGCTTCCCCATGCAGGACCCCAACTTCGGCCGCCGGCTCAACGAGTTGCTCAGCATCAACGAGCTGCTGACCACGCTCAATACCGCGCGCGGCCTGGAAGAAACCCTGGACATCATTCTGCTGACGATCCTGGGCGAATACGGTTGCCTCAAGGGCGCCATTTTCATCAAGGCGGAGGATCAATGGCGGCTGGGCATTGAAAAAGGCATTAAAAAGAATGAGATCGACCTCAGCGGTCTGCCCCTGGACGCCAGTCTCAACGACCTGCCCCAGATCATTGCGCGTGGAGAACCCTCGCCCCCGGAGCTTGCCGCCTTTTGGAAGGACGATCGTTTTCAGCGCATTATCCCCGTCAAGAACGAGGAAAAGCTGGTCGGCCTGATTTGCCTGGGCAAGAGCCTGTTGGGCGATGCGGTCAGGGAAAAAGAGGCGATGTTGATCACCATCGCCGATTTTGGCGGCGTCCTGATCGGCAACAACCTCTTTCGCGACGACCTCGAGCGCGTCAACCGCCAATTGCAGCGCCAGATCTTTCAGTTGAATACGCTCTACGAAATCACCGGCTCCTTCGCCCGCTGTTACGAGAATGAGGAGGTCTTCCAAATCCTCTCCAACAACCTCATGGGCCAGTTCTTCATCAGCCGCTGCGCGGTGTTGGCCTTCGAGGACACCTGCCGCATCATTTTCTGCAAGGGCCTCAAGCCCGACGCCTACAAGGTGGCCGCCGCGGATGCGGTTCAGCCGCTCGATGGTTGGAAACGCGAGGTGCTGGAATGCGGCGAGGTCGGCTGTGAACGGGTAGCCGCTTTCATGCGCGAACAGCGGCTGAGCTACGCCCTGCCCATCACCAGCGAGGGCCAGTATTTCGGTTTGCTTCTGCTGGGCGCCCGGTTGGACCGCAAACCGCTCACCGACCCGGACAAGGACTTTATCCTATCGCTGGCCCAGCAGTCCGCGGTGGCGCTGGAAAACGTGCGCCTGCAAAAGGAAGCCATCGAAAAGAAACGTATGGAGCGCGAGCTCAAGTTGGCGCGGGAGATTCAGCAAAAACTGTTGCCCAAGGGCGTGCCCGCGTTATTGGGTTACGAAATTGCCGCGGAAATGCGTCCCTACGACCAGGTGGGCGGCGATTTCTACGACTTCATCCTTCACGAAAACGGTCTGCTGAGCTTCTGCCTGGCCGATGTGTCCGGCAAATCCCTGCCCGCCTCCATGATCATGTCCACGGCTCAGGCGTCCCTGCGGGCGCTCAACTCCTTCGCCGGCCTCACG
>JBGTRP010000006.1:0-27385 GCA_041940685.1 Acanthopleuribacteraceae bacterium | reverse complement strand
TTCGTTTTCCTCGCTACTGCATGAAGAGGAGAGTTCGCCCACCTCGCAACCAGATCAGGAGGAAAGTTCGCCCACCTCGCTGCCGCATCAGGAGGAGAGTTCGCCCGCCCTGACGTCGGACATGCGGCTTTGGATTCGCCAGCATCACGAACAGCCTGACGGCAAGGGTTACCCGGATGGCATGCGCGACCCCCATTTGCTTTCCCAGGCCATGAGGCTGGTGGACTGCCTGGAAGGGTTGACCACGTCCCGGCGCACCCGGCCGCCTTTCCGCTATGGCCAGGCCATGCGCATGCTGGAACGCTGGGCGGGATTCAAATTCGAGAAGGGGCTGTTTTTAAGCCTGAAAAATTTTCTCGGCCTCAACCCGGTCGGCAGCCTCATTCGTCTAAAAACGAAGGAAATCATCCTCACCTTGCCTCCCGAGGAAGGTGTGCAACAATGCCTGGTGTTGAGCAACCGGGATGGCGACCCCCTGGAAAAACCGGAAGCCCATCCTTTCGACCCCCGAAACCTACTCGAAGAACGCTATCGCCTATTCGACTTCAAAATTCCCGAGGCCTGGCGGAACATCCGCCCCGATTTGCTGAACCTGCCACGCTATTATGAGTGAAGGCAAGGGCGAACAATCCTGGCGAGAGCCGAAGAGGTGGAGATCATTCTCGACTGGAATGCGGCAGCGCGCCCGCCCGGATAGCAAACCTGACCCGGACTAAAAACCCAACTCGGCCCGCTTGGCCTCGGCCGTGGGCAGGGGATCCTTTTGATCGGTAATCGGCTCGACGCCTTCATCCTTCAGACGGGTCGCTTCAACGGCATTCAGCTCAATGTATTCCTCGTATTCCTCGGGCACCTCGTCCTCGGCGTAAATGGCCTCCACGGGGCACTCCGCCACGCACGCGGAACAATCGATACACTCATCCGGGTCAATGACGAGTTGCTTTTCATTTTCGTAAAAGCAATCTACAGGACACACCAAAACACAGTCGGTAAACTTACAATCGATGCAATTCCCGATCACGATATGGGTCATTGAATCCTCCAACGTCCATCAATTTAATAGAGATTACCATCATACAAAAAACTGGATGCTCGGGCTAGACTCAAATTGCATCGGCCCCGGTTTGCTCAAGGTCCGCGGCCCGGAGCGTCTCGCGAAGCAGGCCCGGCAGCCTGGTCCCTAGATCGCCGGCCATTTCTTCATAGGATTGTTCCACGCCCAGATCTCGCAGACAAGTCAGGAAGTCGCCGTGTTCGCGTTTGCGGCGGTAGTCGGGTTGGCGGGGCGGGTTCTTGAGCAACCGGGCCATCAGATCCAAATTCAATTCCACGAGCACGGAGGCTTGGTAGAGCAGGTAATGGCGCCTGCGGAAAATCGAGGAACCAACCAATTTGCGGTCCTCAAGGGCGATATCGGAAATACCTTTTTGACGAAAGGGAAGGTTTTTCCAGCATCGGAAAACCTGCATCAACGCGTCGTTAATGGCCCTGAAATAAGCCAGGTTGCCAAAGGTCCTGGCTACCCCGGCGTGAACCGTGACCACCAGGGTATTGGGACCCAGGAGCACGGTGCCCCCTCCGCCCTTGCGCTTGTATAGCGGGACGCCCGTTTCAACCAGCGCCTCTTGATGGACATCATCCTCAATTTTTCCGCCCGCGCCCATGACGACCTGCCAATGGGTCGGGCGGACAATCTCTACCTCGACCCGGCCCTTCGCCGTTTCCCTCAGTTCCTCCGGGTAGGCCTCAAATGGCCGCATTCATCAACCTCGGCATCGAAAAAACAGGGCGCGCATTTAAAGCGAATTAATGGCTTCCTCGACGGTCGCATAGGTTTCGATGTGATTTTGGAGCCCGGTCAACTTGAGTAATTGGGCGATCTTGTCGTTAATACGCGCCAAAACCAATTTGCCGCCCAAATCCTTGAGCGTGGTGTAACCACCCGCGATTTGGCCGATCCCCAGGCTATCAATGTACTTTACATAGGTCATGTCAAGCACGATTTTGCGGCGTCCGCGCTCCACATGCTTGTTCATTTCGGATTCGAACTTTTCCTCCGAACCAATGGTTAGCATCCCATTGATGATGACCGTGGTGATATCATCAATATCTTCATACGACATTTCCATGGATATTGCGCACCTGACCTTATGTTTCATTTGGAATGGCGAAGACCCGCCCGAGTAGAGGGTTACTTTATCCGGAAAATACAAGGAAATCAAGCTCTTGATGCGAGCGCCCAATTAGTGGAAAGAACATGCTCAGGGTTTCGAGGGCGGTTTCGGATCGGGCACGACGCCACGAAAGTTACAGGGACCATGAGTATTGTCGATTTGCGGCAGAATAATTTTTTGCATGGCAAGTTGGCAGGCTTTCGTGGAGCCAGGCAAGGCAAATACCACCGCATGGCCGCAAAGCCCCGCCTCTGCTCGGCTCTGAATGGTAGCCGTTCCGATGTCCTGGTAGCTAAGGGCGCGAAAAAGCTCTCCGAACCCGGGGATGGGCTTGGTGATAAACGGGCGAATGGCCTCGGGCGTAACATCTCGCGGGGTCAATCCGGTTCCGCCGGTCAAGATGACGAAGGAACAATCGGCCTCCGCCAGGACTCCAGCAAGGGCTCCCCGAATCAGGGACAGTTCGTCCTTAATGATGACCCGCCGGCTCAAACGGTGACCGGCCTCGCGAAGCAATTGAACGATCAGGTCGCCGGAGGTATCGGTTTCCAGGGTCCGGGTATCGGAAACGGTGATTACCGCCACCCGAGCCGGTCTGAACTCATTCTGTTGTTGGTGAGCCATTGCCATTTCCCTCCCGTGGCTTACAAACCAAGCGCCAGTTCTCGAACGCGGTCCTTGGCCCGCTCGCGGATTTCCGCCCCACCGTCAACATCATAAAGAAAAACATGCTCAACTTCCGCGACGCCACAATATCCAAACACCCCATTCTTTTCCTTGATCCTCATGGCCTGCTCGAGCTCATCGGGCACCATTTCCTTTTTATTGCCCAGGGTGCATACCAGGATGACTTTCTTCATGGGCAGGCAACCGGAGGTTTTGCCGTCCTCGACCTGATAGGCAAAACCCTTGGTGAAAACCCGGTCGATCCAACCCTTGAGGATCGCCGGCATATCATTCCACCAGACCGGGTAGAACAGCGCCATTACTTCCGACTCCCGCAGGCGTTTCTGATAGCCCAGAATCTCCTCTGGAATGGGTTTTCCGAAGAATTGGTTGAAATCATCGCCGCTCATCACGGGATCGAAACGGAGCCCGTACAGGTCAAAGCTGACCTGGTCGTGACCAGCCTCCTCAAGCGCCTCCTTGAACGTATCGAGAAGCACCTGGGTGAACGAGCCGGGATAATGGCTCGACAAGATATTGGTTACCTTCATGAAAACTTCCTGGGTTAAATTTTGGCAACGCCCTCTTCGGGCGTTTTTGTGACCGGAAACGAGCGGAATCGGGGATAAAAGCCTTAAATTTGAAATTTCCAATCGGCGGATGTTAGCAAATGAGCGCAAGGGCGAGAGCTTAGGCTTGTCCCAGGCATCCGGGTTCCCGCCTGCTTGGAACGCCTGGCCGGCATGCGGCCGTGTAACCCCTGCGCGGTTGCAAGGCCTCCCCAGGCCGGAGAGGAAAGGAATTCGCGGAAGGTCGATCCCCTCCCGCCTGGGTTTATGCCCCAGTTTGGAAACGGGCCGAGCCCCGCGATCCGCCGTCCTCGCCAAGGGCTTCGATTAAAACACAATTCCGGCTCGCCTGTGAAGGAGGGGAGGCCGATTTTCCCCGCGCTCCAGCCTTGCTCTCCGTGGACAAACCCCAGGATTGCTTGGCATCCCATCGGAGTCTGAAGTATATTAAACCTATAGAATTCTAACGGGATGCCGAGCCGCCCCATGGGGCGCGAATAAATTGCCGACAACGGCTCAGCATCCCAGGCAAGACGCCTTCCTCTTGGTCAAATCACCCGGAGGAAAGGCGAGCGGGCTGGCCAATCGCACTTCCATGACCCATTTCAGGAGCCAAAGACATGCGGGAACTCCCCCAATCTCATCCAGCGCCGGCTGTATCAGACATTTCCTTGGACCCGCAAAAAACCATGTGAAGCAAGGGGCCGTCATGACGGCCGGATAAGGTGCATCGTTGCTGCCAAACTTTTCCAAGCTGCATAAAACGCCCAGAATTTATTACGGCGAGGCCTTTCAGGCCAAGCAATTGATCGCGGGCATCGACGGCCTTGAGCCCCGCGAGGTGCGAACCCCCGAGGATATTCAAGGAGGCGGGGGCATATGCTTGCTCGACCGCCATTTGCTGGCGAACGGAGATGTCTCGGCCTGGAAACGCGCCTGTGGCGAATTTTCGATTCTTATCGGCGAGGAGACCGAGACGGATTGTGATTTTCTGGTGCCGGAGAATTGGCCGCGGAAATTCTTTTTAAAAGCCCTGGAAGGCGCCTTGCGGCAATGGGACCTGAACATGCGGGCGCACGCGCTGACCGCCGAACTGGAATCCAAGGACAAAAGACTTTACCAACTCACGCATATCGGGCTCGCGCTCTCGGCTGAGACGGACTTAGGCCGTCTGCTCACCCTGATTTTAGCCGAGGGCCGCGATTGGGGCTGCTGCGATGCGGCCTCGCTCTTTTTGGTGGACCGCGACGGCGGAGAGGAAGAGCCGAGGTTGGTGTTCAAGCTCACGCAAAACGACTCCATCTCTTGTCCCTTTGAGGAAAAGCACTTTCCTCTCAACAAACGGTCGATCGCCGGGTTTGTCGCGGTAACGGGTGAAATCCTGAACATCCCCGATGTCTACAAAATTTCGCCGGAAAAGCCCTACGAGTTCAACCGCTCCTTCGACCAATCCATCCGCTACCGCACGCGTTCCATGCTGACAATTCCCATGAAAAACCACAAACAGGAGGTGCTGGGCGTCTTGCAGTTCATCAACCGCAAAACCTCGCCCAACATCAAGCTGACCACGAGGGAAATCACCGAACAGCACACGCTGCCTTTTTCCGAAAAGATCAGCGTGTTGCTGGAGGCCTTGGCCAGCCAGGCCGCGGTTGCGGTGGGCAACACGATCCTGATCGACCGCATTCACCAGCTTTTCGAGGGATTCGTCACCGCCGCGGTTACCGCCATTGAGCAACGCGACCCAACCACCAGCGGCCACTCCTTGCGCGTGGCCGAGTACACCACGCGCCTCGCCGAGGTCGTGCCCCGTTCGGATCTGGCTCGCTTCCGCCAGACTCGTTTCAATAACGACCAAATCCGAGAAATCCGCTACGCCTCGCTGCTACACGATTTCGGCAAGGTGGGCGTACGGGAGCCGGTCCTCTCCAAGTCCAAAAAACTTCCCAACCACGGGCTCGATCTCATCTGGCACCGGTTCGCGCTCTTCAAGGAACAACTCAAACGCGCCAACCTGGAAGCCCGCATCGATTATCTGCAACAGAACGGAAGGCGGGATTATCAATCTTTTTCCAACCGTTTGGACCGCCTTTTGGAGGAAGAATTGGAGCGCTTTTCCCGATTCTACCGCGAAATTGAAAAAGCCAACGAACCCACGATCCTAGACGAGGAGATCTCTCAGCATTTGGGCCAGGTTCGCGCCCTGGACCCCTTCGAGGTGGAGAATCGGGAGTTGAGCTTGCTCAATGACGAGGAATTGATGGCGCTCTCGGTGCGGAAAGGGAGCCTGACCGAGGCCGAACGGCTGGAAATCGAATCACATGTGGTTCACACCTTCAATTTCCTTAAACAAATACCTTGGACCAAGGAGCTGAGTCAGATCCCCAGTTATGCCGTGGCCCATCACGAAAAGCTCAATGGCAGCGGTTATCCGTTCGGCCGCACGGAAAAGGAGATCCCACTCCCGGCCAAAATGATGACCATCGCCGATATTTACGACGCCCTCACCGCATCGGACCGACCCTATAAAAAATCGCTGCCCGCGGATCGGGCGCTGGACATTCTCACATCCGACGCGAAAAGACATCTGCTGGACAACGACCTGGTGAATATCTTCATTGAGGCCAGGATCTACGAGCATACTCCGGCGGGGAATTCCGCGGTGTTGGAATACGAAAGCTATATGGAAGGCCTTTTCCGGCGATCGGTATGCGATTACGACCTTCTCGAAGACTGATGAAGTCTTTCCGGATTCAGCCCGGAAATTGCGGCTGACCAAGGAACGGCGAGCATGGAAATTGCGGATTCGAGCTTCGCCGGTCAATGCGCGCCCCTCGGCCCGAGGCCTCAACCCGCCCACCCTCGGGGTGTGTCAAAGATGAGATAGTGGCCAAAAAACAGTGGCAAAAAAGCCACACCCCAGCCGAGCCTCACGGCATCACATCACCCAATACACTGGAAAATATAACTTTACAAGGTTCTTGGCTTTTGGCCCGCTACTTGCTCCAAACGGGCGGTTGGAGGGTGATGATGAACCAATTCACGCTGAAACAGGAAGTCCGCGCGGTAGGCACCGGGCTCCATTCAGGAAATTTGATCCACATGAGCCTAAAACCGGCCCCGCCCAATTCGGGAATCGTTTTTTCGCGTACCGATCTCGGGGGCGCGGCCATTAAAGCCGATATCGCAAATGTGGATTTTGCTTCCCTGCAAATGGCGACCACCCTGAAACGAGGTGACGTCGTCGTGCAAACCACGGAACATCTCCTCTCCGCGCTCTATGGAACGGGCGTCGACAATTTGCTGGTCGAGCTCGACGGCCCAGAGGTTCCCATTATGGACGGAAGCTCCGCTCCGTTTCTCGTGCTCATCGAGGAAAGCGGCCTGAAACGCCAAGCCGTTCCCAAGAAGACACTCAAGGTGGAACGCCCTTTTTCCTTTGAAATGGACGGCAAAAAGCTCACGGTAGAGCCCGCGCCTGACTTTCGCATCAGCTATGAAATCGGCTTCGATCACCCGATGATCCGCCGTCAAAAGAAGACCGTGGTTGTCGACGACGCGCTATATGAGACTCAAATCGCGCCGGCTCGCACCTTCGGATTTTTGAAAGATGTCAATTACCTCAAGAGCAGGGGCCTGATTCGTGGCGGCAGCCTGGAAAACGCCATCGTTCTCGACGGGGACCGCATCCTCAACGAGGGGTTGAGGCTGAGTGACGAGTTCGTCAGCCACAAGGTCCTCGACCTGATCGGCGATTTGGCGCTGGGCGGTTACCGCTTGCAAGGCCATTTCAAGGCCTGCAAGGCTGGCCACGAGGTGCATGCGCGCTTCCTGCAGGCGCTCTTGCAAGCCCCGGAGTATTACAGCATTCAAACTTCCCCACGCATCTCCAAATCGGCGGGACCAGTCAAGGGCAAGCCGGTAGGCGAGTCGCTGCTGGGAGCGGTTTCATGAACTTTATTTAAACGAGCTCCAGCGCAAACAATCTCCGCCGCGGCGAACCGGGAGGGGCAAACCCCGATTCCCGGAATCTAATTTCCATCCAAAACGAGACCGGATGGAACAGTGGTCAGGGCTTTACCCGCGGGACCGCGGAGAGCGCCGTGCGGCGGACCCTGAATCCAGTTGACAACCCGTTTCAGCATAGGCTACTTTTAGGGAAATGATCGCAACCAGGATGTGACATGGCCATTGAGGGCAGTCTACAGAGCGTTGACATTCAGGACATCGTTCAACTCCTTAACCTCAATCGGTCCACGGGTTTCCTGCATATCAAGAGCCCAAGCCTGAATGGGGTTCTCTATTACCGCGAGGGAGAGATTGTCAACGCGGAAGTGGAGGGGCTCAAGGGCGAGGCCGCGGCCTATGTGCTGTTGAGTCAGAGCGAGGGAACCTTTCACTTCGAGATTACCGATCACCAGGCCGAACAGAAAATCACCCGCTCTATCCATGATTTGGTTCTGGAAGCCGCCCGCCGCAAAGACACCATCAGCAAAATCAGGGCGAGCATTAAACACGACAACATCGTGTTTCTCCCCCTGGTCGATGTGCGAATCCCCCATCTGCGAAAAGAGTTCACCGAGTTTGAGGTAGAGCTGCTCAGCATGCTCGATGGCCAAACCGATATCAAAAAAATCATCGAAAAACGGGAAGAGAGCCCGTTTGAGGTTTTTTACGTGATCTATGACCTCGAAAAGCGGGGACATCTGAAACGCGTGAATATCTATAAGGTCCTCGAGGTGGAAGAGCTCAAAAAAAAATTGTTCGGCAAGAACCGCGAGGTGCATGTCAGTTCGGGGATCGTGGGCGAATGGGTCAATCAATCGGTTACCTACGCCAACTGCAAGGTTTTGGAGATTCACACCGACCACCTCACCTACGGTCAGGTGGAGCTGATGGCCAAGCCCAATATTTTTCCGGGAAAAATCCAAATCCCCAAACCGATCATGGATCAGTTCAAATTGAAGCCGGGCGACAAGGTCCTGGTGAAGCCGATCCTTCATCCGGACTGATATTCATGGGCGTGGCGGACTAGCGGCAGTCCTCCCCCGCACACGGGCGAAAATTCAGATGGAACCCCGTAAAAAGTCGGCCTTTTCTTTCGCGTCCACTGCTTTTATTCTGGTTCCCGCCTATGTTAGTATCAGCAGCATAACTTGGTAAAATCCGAGGATGCGCCCGTACATGACGGTAAATGGCAGTTTTTTCGAATTCAGAATCAGACCGATCGCATGCTCCCTGCTGATGGTGCTTCTTTCCTCGATTCCGTTAAGAGCCTTTCAGACGGATTTGGAGCCCAGGAGCTTCGAGGACCGGTTGGCGACCTTGTGGGAAAACTATCTCCAAGCCAAGGCGATCGGTGACGAGAATGCCCGCAAAGCGGCATTCGATGCATTCCGAATTGAGAAAGAATCCGCGCCCGGTGAAATTTTCGAAGCCGCGGGTCACCTCTTCATGGAAGAGGGTTTCAAGGATCTGCGGTCGCGCAGGTACGACAACGCCCGTCGCGAATTCCTCAATGCCGCGGAAATGAATCCCCATTTATGGCCCGCCTTCAACGGCCTGGCTCACATCAAGAAAGAGCGGGAAGGAAATTTTTGGAAGTATCTGGATTTGAACCGCAAGGGCCTGCTTACCGCCTTCCAGTTGAAAAACTCCTTCTTTATGCTCGACGCTCTCGTGTGGTTTCTTCGCAACCTCTACTGGGTCATCATGCTGGGGATGACCCTTTTCACCCTCATCCTCTGCTTCAAATATCTGCGCCCCTTCCTCGCGACCATGACCCATTCCTGGGAGCACAGGGGCGTCTCGCCGGCCTATGCAAAGGCCTTCGCCTTCATACTGCTCCTGCTTCCGCTTTTGCTGGGATTCAACTATTACCTGGCCGCCTTTCTCTATTTAGTATTGTTTTTTCCTTTCTTTGACGCCCGTGAACGGGGGGCCGCGACCCTCGTTTTCCTCTCTTCTATCCTGCTTATTTTTCTAAACCTGGTGCTTTCCAACATCAATTATGCCCGCTCGGACCCCCTTCTCAGGGCCCACCTTCTTCAATATCTCGACGGCAATTACGACCAACAAATCGAGTTCCTAAAAGAACAACCCGGCAAGGGGGGATTACAGAATCGCTCCCTTTTCACCATCGGTATGCTCTACAAGGCCAAGGGCGATTATCGACAGGCCATGGAAATATTTGAACAGGTTCCGCCCCGCTCCAAATTCTGGCCGCTTGCCCAGGTCAACCGCGGCAATATCGAGTTTTTGGCCAAGGAGTACCAAAAAGCTCGCGAATCCTACAAAAAAGCGTTGGGACGGAATCCTAATTTGGGCAAAGCGCTCTACAATTTGAGCCTGGTAAGCGCCAAGCTTGGCAATCACGACGAGGCCGAAACCTATCGCTCTCAAGCCGCGGAGAAAGATCCGGGCATCAAATCGCGTATCGCGCTTTACGAGGGGCTCGGGGGCGGCAGTGTGCTCGACGCCTTGCCGGGCTACCGGGAACGCCTGGCACAGGCCATCCTGGGCCAAAACAATCCAATCGCCGTCAACTGGTTTCGCCAAAAGGTATTCCTCATCCCCGCCCTGTTGGGTTTGGCCCTGCTCGCGGCCGCGGCCATTCACGCCCGTGCGCGCAACACCCATCTCCTGGCGAGAGGCTGCGAAAAATGCGGCAGAATTTATTTCCCCAACGACTCGCCCAATAGCGTCTGGTGCAGCCAATGCGTCAACCTCTACATCAAAAAGGACGATCTTCCCAGCTCGGCGAAAATGAAAAAACACGAGGAAGTATCCGCCTTCACCAAACGCGAGCATCAGACCATGACCGTTTTGCAGGTTCTCTTTCCAGGCGCAAAAAAGATCCTTCAGGGTTCCGCCTTCGCCGGCCTGTTCGCCCTGGTCGTTTGGACCCTGCTGATCGTGTTTTCCATTTCGCCCATCACCGACATCAGCTATCCATTTATGCGCTTCATCAAAGACGATTTGTTCCGCTATCTCGCGCTGACCATCACCCTGGTTTATTGGGTCATTTTCGGCATTCTTCCCATATGGCAGGAGGATTGATATGGCGCTCGCGGGAACCCTGAAAGATTTTTCCCTCGCGGATATTTTCCAGTTGATCGGGTTGCAAAAGAAGACAGGAACCCTCACATTGGTCAACGATTCCGAGGAAGCCCGCATTCTGTTCATGAACGGCATGGTGGTGGGCGCGGATACCAACAGCCAGAAGCTCGAAAACCACCTGGGCCATGTGTTGGTGAAGTCCAACCGCATCACCCAAGAAGAGCTGGAAAGGGTGTTGACCATCCAAAGTCAGACCTTGCAGCGGCTGGGCCAGGTTTTGGTCCAAAAGGGCTATATCAAGCCTGAAGATCTACGTGAATCGCTGCAAACGCAAACCACTCAAATCATCTACAGGTTATTTCGCTGGACCGATGGTGAATACCATTTTCACCAGGAACGTTACGTGGATTATGACCAGGAGAACTTCACCCCCATCACATCTGAATCCATTTTGATGGAGGGTGTGCGCATGTTGGATGAATGGCCGATGATCGAAAAGGTCATTCCCGACTTCAAGGTCATGGTGGAGCGCACCCCACGAGGCAAAGCCATCAAGCTGAACGTGGAGGACAATTTTTCCCTGGAGAGCAACGATGGTGAAAGCTTTAACTCCCTGCTTCAAGGGGTGATTTCTGACGGCTCCAATTCCGACGGTGAGGACACGGGCGACGGCACCCTCAATGCGAGCCAGGAGTTGGTGCTCAAGCTAATTGAAGGCCCTTCCGTGGTCCAGGACCTTATCGACCGCGGCGGCATGAATGAGTTCGAGACCTGCCGCGCGCTCTATGACCTCATGGGAATGGGGTTGGTGAAACGCCTCGTCGACCGGGAGCCGGAAACCTCGACAAAATCCATGGAGGAAGAGAGCAAGATTCCACTTTGGATGCCGGCCGCGCTCGTGGGGGCGTTGGCTCTGTTCAGCTTTCTGGTCATGTGGAATCCGCTCAATCGGTACTTTCCCCTTCCCTCGCTCATCCATCGCAATGACGCTCAATACCTTGCGACAACCCGCTACCGTCTTGAAAAGGTTGCCCACGCGGTGGATATGTATTACATCCATCGCAAACGGCTCCCGCTCAACCTTGCCGAGCTCACGAGCCAGGGGTTGTTGGAGTCCCGGGACATTCTAGATCCGGAGGGGCGCGAATTTCTTTACGAGCTGTTGGCCAATCAGAACCACTACAAAATCTTTGCCGCGGATCGCGGCGACCAGCGGCTGTCGAGCTTGCTCATCAAGGAAAAAGTATTCGTTCCGGAACCTTCCGTATTGGATTTTTGACCCTTGGCAAATGATCACGCCGGTCCGACCGAAACAGTTACACCCACCAGCACCCATCATGAAAACGGGGCATGGGCCCGGCCTGTCACGGCTCGGCAACCATTGTCCTCACTGGATGAGGACCGCGTTCTTCAATATTTGTTGGAAACAGACCAGCCGGATTGGGCAGGCTTGAAACAACATTCCGGTTTCACGGAAAAATGGGTGGTCCTGTTCTTGCGAAGGACGCGGCCTATACCCGAACGGATTTTGCGAGAAATTTTTAGCGACAAACTTCTACGCAAACACTATCCCGTTCGCCTTTGGCTTTTCCGCAACAAGTCCATACCGCTGGCGGTTTCCGTAAGCCTGATGGCCACCATCCGACGCTCCGACCTGTTTTCAAGCCTCAAGGATCCCTGGCTTCCCAATCCATTAAAAGCCCGCATCGAAACCCATTTCTTAGAGGTGTTTCCGCGCCTTCCGCTGGGAGAAAAGATCGCCATGGCCCGCCTGGCCCCCAAGGGGCTGATCCGCCACCTGCGCACGCTTCCTCAGCGACAGGTAGTGGAAGCCCTCTTGGACAATTATTTTTTTACCTTTGAGGACGCCATGTTCATAGCCAATTTTCCCAAAACCTCACCCGAGGCGTTGCGCGCCTTGGCCCGTAGCGCCAGGTGGAATCAGAACCTGGAGATCAAAAACTCCCTATTGCGCCATCCCGGAACGCCCCGAGATGTCTTGAACCAATTGGTCCGTTCGCTGGGCCCTTTCCAGTTGAAGCGCGCTCTGGCGGAGGGCCGCGGCTCGAACCTCTCCAAGCGTCTGATTCAACGTGAATTGGGGAAACGGACTGACGCCTCGGAAAAAAAACCCAAAAAGAATCCCACAAGGAGCCCCTTTTCATGAGCTATTGGTTAATGAAAACCGAACCCAACGCCTTTTCCATCGATGACCTCGCCGAGGCGGGCGTTGAGCCCTGGGACGGCATCCGCAACTACCAGGCGCGCAATATCATGCGTGACGAAATGAAAATCGGCGATCGCGTCTTCATCTACCACAGCCGCGTTGCCCCGGTAGGTATCGTCGGCGAGGCGGAGATCGCTTCCAAACCCTATGCCGACCCCACGCAATTCGACGTGGACTCCAAATACTACGATTCTAAATCCGACCCCGCCAACCCACGTTGGGTTTTGGTCGATGTGCGCTTTATCCGCAAGTACGAACGAACCGTGGAGTTGGCGCGGCTCAAGGCTACCCCCGGCCTGGAACAAATGATGGTCGTTCAAAAAGGGTCGCGCCTCTCCATTCAGCCGGTGTCCGCCAAGGAGTGGCGGATCGTTGAAAAGTTGGCGGCGCCCTCCACGGAACGGGTTTGAGATCAGAAATCTTTCCACCACTCCATTTTCCGCGCATCCGCCGGCATAGGACATGAGGATTGAAATCCATTTTTGTCAATCGATTGGGAGAATGGCTCCGAATCGCCATCACACGCGAGGGTGTGCTGGAATACTACGCCGTTGACGGCCCCGGAATGCGAGACTCTATCGGCGCCATCCACCTTGGCCGCGTCACCAACGTGGTGCCCGCGATCCAGGCCGCCTTCCTGGACATCGGCCAACAGCAGAATGCTTTTTTGAACCGGGGCGATCTGCCCGAGGCCATGATCAAAAATCAGAAAACCCCCATTGAGTCCCTCATCAAGGAAGGCCAATCCATTCTGGTTCAAATCAGGAAGCCTCCTTACCAGGACAAACTCGCGCGGGTCAGCGCGGATCTGAAGCTGCTTGGATTCTTTACCGTTCTCACGCCGCTTTCACCGGGAGTCCGGTTCAGCAAAAGGTTTCAGGGGGATGCGGAATCCCTTGGCGACATACTCCGTCAAGCCGTGAGTTCGGTGATAAAACAACCCGATTCCGACTCGGGTTCCGGGGTCATCTTGCGCTCAAACGCGGCGGGTCTGGCCCCCGATCGGATTGTCTCCGAGCTTACATATTTGGGGGGAATTTACCGGGAGTTACGCTCGGCTGCCGGGCAGGGCCCGCCACGCAGGCTTCATGAGGACGGCCTCATCATGCGCTGCCTTTACAACCATTGGCAAGACGGCATTCGTTCCCTTTATTTCGATCACCGAATCCTTTACGAGCGTTACAAACAACTGGTAAAGGACCGCAATCCCGATCTGTTACCCGCGGTTAAATTTCATATGGGCGACACCTCCCTATACGATACCTACAAGCTGGAATCGGAAATTCAAAAAATCACCGCGCCCAAAGTCTGGCTAAAGTCGGGAGGCGCCCTGCATATTCACCAAACCGAGGCCATGGTCACCATCGATGTGGATACCGGCAAACAGCGCAAGCAGCGAGGCAAGCTTTCCGTGGCGCTCCAGACAAATTTGGAAGCCGTCGAGGAGGCCGCGCGGCAGATCCGAGTACGCAATCTCTCCGGCTTGATCGTTTTGGATTTGATCAACGCACCCGAGGCCGATTGGCGGAAAGTGGTGGACCAGACCATGAGGAGATCATTGAAACAAGATTCCGCAAAAACCCATCTCGTGCCCGTCAACACCTTGGGAATTCTGGCGCTTTCGCGGGAACGCGGTCATCTCGACCTGAATCGATCACATCTCCGGTCCTGCCGCGTTTGTAAGGGAACGGGTTGGGTGAAGAAACGGGCGACCCTTGCCCGGGAGATCCAGCAGGCCCTGGTGCGGGAGGCAGCGGGAATGGCGGGTGAGACCCTGATCGTGGCATGCGGGAATTCACTGGCCGAATATTTGGAAGAACATCATCGCGGTCTGTTCGAGGAGATTGAGCATGCCTTCGATGTGAGCATCCGCGTAACGCAAGATCCCAAAATCCCCCGGCGGTCCTATCAAATCAGGCTATAGCCGGTTCGCCGTAGGATCACGGGCCGCCTTGGGTTACAATGAAATATCCCATGATTGGAGACGATTCATCCATGACGGAAATCAAATTTTGTTCCCACTGTGGGCAGAAACGCGTTCCAGACGCAAGATTCTGTTCCGCCTGCGGCAACGCCTTCGGCGGCCATGCTCCCTCACAAAACAGACAACTATTGGGTTACCTGGTGGTGATTCCCGTGGCGATCGTCATTTTTGCGATCATCAATTGGGGCATCCTTTCTCCACAGAAAAAGGGGCCCAAGGCGGCTTCTTCTCAAACGCCGGTGGAGGAACACTCCCATGAAGAGCCCGAGGCCCTGAAACAGCTCAAGGCCAAGGCCGCATCCGGAGAGCCCGAGGCCCTGATGACCCTGGCCGAGCACCAGCTACATCTGTCCGAGCAAGACCGCGACTATTTATTTCAAGCGGCTCAGACCCTGGAAACCCTGCTGGCGGATTTCCCGGATCATGCCTACTCCCTGCGCATGCTCGGCAACCTCTATTACAACCTGGGCCTGCCCGACAAGGCCATTGAGCGCTACACGCGCTATTTGGAGCTTCACCCCGGTGACGCCAACGTTCACGTGGATCTGGGCACCCAATACCTGGCCAGGGACCAGGCTGAGTGGGCCATTCGGGAGTACAAGGAGGCCATTCGCCTCTTCCCCAATTTCTACAATGCGCACTTCAATCTCTACCTCGCCTACCAACACCTTGGCGATGAGGCCAACGCCCGCCTATACAAAAACAAGGCCGAACGGATCAGCCAAGAATTCGGCCAAAAGCTCGCGCCCTCGCCGCAACTCCCGCGCCTGCCCGGTGATTCCGAGGTAGCCGCCTCCGGAGTTCCCGTAGGCATGGCGGGCGATCCCGGATTCGAAAGCTTGGAAAGCTATTTCCGCGGACATGAAATCGTGGGCCCGAAGATGACCGGTTTCCAGGTAAAATCGGGAACCGCGGTTTTGCTTGTTCGTAATTTCCCCATGGAGAGCATGCCCCCCTTTGTTCGCCAGACCTTCGACACCAAGGTTCAACAGCGTCTGGAGCAGATTGGCGACGGCGCCGCTCTGGAAATACGCGATGCGGACAACCAGCGGATCATGGCCCAATATCGGGCGCCATGAGGAGACAAGCGCCATGCGAGCTCGCCGCGAGTTGGAAAATAGAATAATCATGTCCTGGTATTAGCCAATGGTCATGTGTCGTCTATGCAAAACCGTCCTTTCCGGAGGAGGCCCCTGGGCATGAAACGAATCCTTTTATGGTGTGTATTGTTTGGGATTTGTGCATTCGGGAAGACACAGCATCCCTTTTACCTGAACATGTTGGAAGAGGGCAAACGCTTCATGGCCGCCGAAAACTGGGAAATGGCTGACCGTTATTTGGAAATCGCGGCCTTCGGCCTATTGGAGGAACCCGACCTGCTACGCGAAATCTACCTTTGCCTGGTGGTCGTTCAAGACCGGTTTCCGGAAGGGGAGAAAGGTTTCAAATACCTTTCACGCGCGAAGCGGCTGCTGGGTCCCTCACCCGAGCGCCCACCCGAAATTCCATGGAGCCTATGGCGGCAATACCGGGACATCGCCAGCGATCCGCCAATAGAGGCGCCCCCCGCCCCCACTCCTGAGCAAAAGCCTGAAAACGCATCAATTCCCGTTGAAGAATTAAAAAAAGAGCCTCCCGTCGAAGTCCTTGAAGAGGACCTAGCCGAGGAAGTCTATAGTTTCCAGCTCCATGACAACATCGACGATTTGGATACCCAGAGCGCCGAAGCATACCGTGGGCAACTGGAGCGGGCAATCAAGGATTTTCCTGACGATTCGGACCTGAAATTCAGGCTCGTGGACCTTTATATTCACGGTCGCTCTCTCGGCAAAGCCAAGAAACTGATTCGTGAATTGGCCAAGTCCCAGGCGGGAAACGACCGTTATACCGGAACCTTTGCCCATTACAATTTCGTCAAGGGCGATCACAAGAAAAACATCCAGTTTTTTGGCGAAAAAGAGAACCTCCCACCCAAGGCGGCTTATTACGCGGGGTTGAGCTATTTTGAGGCTAAAGACTTCAACCGGGCGCAAGGGCTCTGGCGGGGACTGAGCCGCGAGGAATACCCAAGGCTCGCGGAAATTGAAAGCCAGCTCGACAAGCAACAAGAGGAAGGAGCCCAAATTGAAGCCCGCACCGCTGAAGTGGCGCGTATCAGGGAACTAGACCCTAAATTCCGCAACGGTCAGGCGAGCAGGATCGAAATGCTCGAGCTCGCCCACCTCCACATGGAGGCGGGAAACTGGGCTTCGGCGAAGAGAGTGGGCCGCAAAGCCTACGAGGATTTCCCGAGTCAGGACAGTTTTTACATTATGGGACGGATCTACCTTCAGGACGGCAATTATAAGCAGGCCTCGTTAATTTTTTACAATCTCGCCAACTCCGGCTACAAGAAGGGAGAGGTCTTTTTTTATGGAGGCAAGGCGGCCCTCCACAATGGTGACGCATCGCTGGCCGGTTACATGTTCAACCGGGCCGAGGCCGAGGGCACCCGCTTTCTGGAGGAGATTCGCGACCTGAGAAACCAATCCCTGGAGTAAAGACAAACCGCGGGCCACGATCCCCATGCATTGCTTTTTTGGAAGAATCGGGAAGGGCCCTTATTTTTTCGGCATGCCCATCATGGTAGGGGGTTGAAGCCGCCGTAACCCATCATTCACCGCTTACCGTCATTTCATCGATCACGATGCCGGGCGTACGGGTGGACCAACCCTCGTAACGATTGTTGCCGACCATACGGATATTCTTGAACATGAGATCCAAATGGCTGTTCAGCGTAAATTCCATGATGGGATAAGCGACCTCGCCGTTTTCCACCCATAGGCCGAGGGCGCCGCGGGAATAATCCCCGGTGGTTTCATTGACGCCGGAGCCGAATAAATTGGTCACCCAAACCCCGGCGCCCATGCGGCGCAGCATCTCCTCTTCGCTCAGGGTCCCCGGTTGAATCAGCAGGTTTCCCGTCCCACCCGCATGGCCGGTTGAACGCAAACCCAGCTTGTTGGCGGAATAGGTGCTGAGCAGGTAGGTGTTCAGCACGCCCTTATCAATAAGCGCGTGGGGCTGGGTGGCGACGCCTTCGTTATCGAAACATGTGCTGGCAAGGCCGCGAGGAATGTGGGGATCGTCGATGATGGTCAACACCGGCGCGGCGGCCTCGGTCCCCATCCGGTCCACCAGGTAGCTTTCCTTGCGGAAAACGGCGCTGCCGCTCATGCTGTTGATCAAGTGCCTCCAGAGCGATCGCGCGGTAAAGGGTTCAAAATACACGGGGAACTTGCCCGTTTTGGGTTTGCGGGCGCCCAACTTGCGCAAGACCAGATGCGCGGCCCGATCCGCGACCTGGTCCACCGACTCCAAGTCCTGTAGGAAACGCGCCCTGGAGGACCAGCTACCATTTTGCTTGCGCCCGGTATTGAGATCTCCTTCCAGACCGGGGTCCTCGGCAAAACCGCCGGTATTGATCGCAGCCAGGCTGCCGGTCTCGGATGCCAAGAAGCCGAGACTATTGGCTAGCGCCGTGGCGCTGAGCATGGTGGATACCGCGGCGCCGTTGGAGTGCAGCCGTTTATCCGCGGAGAGCATTTTGCGTTCCAATTCCAAGGCCGTTCCGATCTTGTCTTCCACGGCGAAACTCATCACGCGCTCGTCGTACAGGTCCAAATCCTGGATCTCGCGGGCCAATTGATCTTCGTGGGGAAGGGAGTAATAGCTGTCCACATCCGTGTAGCGGCACATGGCCAACACCCGGTCGGCCATTTCCCCAAGGCTGCTTTTAGAAAAGTCACTGGTTTTTACGGTTGCCCTCCGGGCATCTTTGGATACCGTCAACTTGACCAGGTGCGATTCTGCCTCGGAAAGGTTTTCGATCTCCTGATGACGGACCTCCACGGAAAACTCGGAGTTTTGGATTACCGTGGCTACCGCGGTGGTCGCCCCTCGCCGGAGCGCCAATTCCACCGTTTGGCTGGCCGTATCTTCCAATGCCTTCAGATCAGCAAACTGGCCCATGGCTCACTGTCCTCCCACGGTCATTTCGGAGATTTTCACGGTGGGCAGCCCCACGCCGACGGGTACCGATTGGCCTTTTCCACAGGTCCAGATTCCCTGGCTCATGCGGAAATCATTGCCTACCATGGAAACTCTGCTGAGAACCTCGGGCCCATTTCCGATCAGGCTCAAATTTTTGATGGGCGCTCCAAGCTTACCGTCCTCGATGAGATAAGCCTCGCTGGGAACGAAAATGAAGTTTCCATTGCTGATATTGACCTGACCGCCGCTAAAGGTCTTGCAATAGATACCGCGTTCGGTGGTCTGAATAATTTCCTCGGGATCGTAGCGGCCGGGCAACATGTAGGTGGATCTCATGCGCGGAATCGGCTGGAAACGGTAGGATTCGCGCCGACCGTTCCCCGTGCTTTCGCGCTCGAAGTAACGAGCGGATATTTCATCGCACATATAGGTTTGCAACCGGCCCTCCTCGATTAGTACGGTTTTTTGCGAGGGGTTGAGCTCATCGTCAATATTGATGGAGCCCCTGTCATGAGCGACCGTCCCGTCATCGATGATGGTGCATTGAGGATCGGCGACCATTTCACCGATCCTACCCGCGTAGGCGCTGGTCCCCCGGCGGTTGAAATCCGCCTCCAGCGGATGTCCGATCGCCTCGTGAAGCAGGATCCCGGAATCTCCCGGGCCCAAAATCACGGGCAACATCCCCGCGGGCGCCTGCTTCGCTCTCAGGAGGTTGAGCGCCTCCCGCGCCGCATCCTCCGCCCAACGCCGGACGCGCTCCTCGGTGATAAAGGAGAAACCATAACGCCCGCCGCCGCCGGTGCGCGCCTGTTGTTTCTCACGCCCCTCACCCACCATGACCGCGACGCTGAAACGCAGCATGGGCTGCTCATCGACCAATAGACGACCGCGTGAGTCCGCCATGACCAGGGTTCGCTGCCTATCCACCAGACTCACGGTTACGTCGGTTACCTTTTCATGATACGCGCGTGCGTGCCTATTGGCCTTGTTCACCCAAAGGATCTTGCGGTCCAATTCTTGTTCGGAGGCAGGATCGCTGACCGGGTAATGATTGGGGATTGCCCGTGGCCGAATCTCCACCGCGCCTTGCGATCCTCGATCGTCGGCAATCGCCGCGGCGGTTTGCGCGATTTTCAAAAAACTCTTTTCATCCATAATTTCGGTGAAGGCGTAGCCCGTTTTCTCACCTTTCACCACCCGCACGCCCACGCCTCTCTCCACGGTGGCGCTCGCGCTCTTCAGGATGTTCTCTTCCATAACGAGTGAATTTTGGCGCGTGTATTCCGCAAAAATATCGGCGAAGTCACCGCCCCGCGACATGGCCGCTTGAAGAATCCGGCTGATTTTTCCCTCATCCAGGCAAAAAAGATCCAGTGACATGCGCCCTCCTCGTCGGCAACTCTACCATAAAAAGGTATACGGATCTCCCTTGCTTAAAAAGGGTCTATCCTCGGAGATCGTTGCTCAAAAAGGAGGCCGCCTGGAGCGGACATTGCGCGCGCCAACGCAGGATATGATCGGCAAGCGTGATCAACGCCATTGCTTCGCCCACGGGCACGAAACGCGGCAGGAGGCATGGATCGTGGCGGCCCTTGGTGCGAATGGTAGTGGCCTTTCCCCCACGATCCACGGTGGGCTGTTCCCGCGCGATGCTGCTGGTGGGTTTGACCGCCGCCCGCAGGATGAGCGGGCTGCCGCTGGTAATGCCGCCCAGCATGCCGCCATGGCGGTTGGACAATGGCGTTATCCGTCCGCCTTTTCCCGCGAGGACATCGTTGTGTTCCGAACCGCGTTTGGCGGCCGCGGCAAACCCCGAACCATATTCGAACCCCGTCACCGCTGGAATGGACATTATGCCATGGGCCAAATCCGCCTTGAGCTTGTCGAAGACGGGATCGCCCAACCCCGCGGGCAGTCCGGTGGCCACGATTTCCGCGATTCCGCCCAAGGAATCGCTTTCCTTGCGTACCGCCTGAATGAGCGCGATCATTTCGGCAGCGGCCGTCTGATCGGGACAACGGACGATATTGGCCTCCACCTCCTGCCGCGTAACCCGCTCCGGTTCCGGAATGGATGCCTCGATAGGGCCCACCCGCTTGACGTAGCCCACCACATGAATTCCAAAGCCGGTCAACAGCTTGCGGGCCACGGCGCCCGCGGCCACCCGCGCCACCGTCTCACGCGCGGAAGCGCGCCCGCCGCCGCGGTAATCGCGCAACCCATACCTGGCGTCATAGGTGAAATCCGCGTGCCCGGGACGATATTTCTCTTTGATGTCGGTGTAATCGCGCGGGCGCTGGTCGGTGTTCTCGATGAGAATCGCCAAGGCCGTGCCCGTGGTCCTTCCCTCGAAGACCCCGGAGAAAATGCGCGCCCGGTCGGCCTCGTTGCGGCTCGTGGTGACCCTCGATTGACCCGGGCGCCGCCGGTCCAGATCCGGTTGCAGATCCGCCTCGTCCAAAGCTAGGCCCGGCGGACAGCCGTCGATGATCACCAGGTTCCCCGGACCATGGCTCTCGCCCGCGGTGGTAATCCGGAACAATTGGCCAAAAGAGTTTCCCGCCATGCCGCATCCTTATAGAGTTGCCATCCATCTCGCGCGCCCTATTCTAACGCCATTTCCGCTAAACCCGCGAGGGTTCCGTTTCTTGTCTCCAAACAATTACCCGGGGAAAGAGGGCCGGCTTTTCATGCAGCCGCCTCTCCTCATCCAGAGAGGATGGCCAAATTGAGCCTAAACCCAAGTCCCGAGATGCAGCCCCTCAAAGCGTGAATCCGCGTAAAAAAGGCGCCGCCTCAACCTCTATGGATTCACGCTATAATAAAGGCCCGCATCTGGGCCGCACGCTCCCCCGCGTCACGGGAGGCCAAGCCAGGATCGGAACCCAAAGAAGGGAGTCTATCATGGACTTGGAATCCCCCGGCGTCACCAGCGAAGTCAGCCCGCAGACCGATCGTTTCGCGGATTTGGAGGTTCTGCGCTATCGAGTGCCCGGCTTCGAGAGGCTGGATCTCAAGCGCAAAAAACTCTGCTATTTTCTTTACCAGGCTTCGCTCTGCGGCAGGGACATCATTTGGGATCAAAATTACCGCCATAACCTGTTGATTCGGCGCACACTAGAAGAGGTGATCAAGCACTTTCAGGGCGATCGGGAGTCGGAGGGCTATCAAAATTTCCTGGCGTACACCAAGCGGGTGTGGTTTTCCAACGGGATTCATCACCATTATTCCAGCATCAAGCTGCTTCCCGAGGTCGATTTCGAAACCCTGCACGAATTGGTTCGCCAATCACCCGCCGCCAGCTTCCCGCTCAAACCGCGCCAATCCCTAGACGCCTTCCTGGAAGAGTTGCGTCCCCTCATCTTTGATCCCGAGGTCGACGGCAAGAAGGTCAACAAATCGCCACATGGCGACCTGGTGCGAAATTCAGCGGTAAATTATTACGAGGACCTAAGCCAGGAAGAGGTGACGCGCTATTACGCGCAAATCATCGACCCCGAGGACACCGCCCCGCCCTCTCATGGCTTGAACTCTAAGCTGGCAAAAAAGAACGGGGAAATCGCGGAAAGGGTCTGGAAGGTGGGCGGACTCTATGGCGAGGCCATCGAGCCCATGGTTTACTGGCTGAAAAAGGCGGCCGATGTGGCCGAAACACCCGAGCAACGCCTGTCCCTAGAGCATTTGATCGATTTTTATGAAA
The DNA here is from genome assembly GCA_041940685.1 of Acanthopleuribacteraceae bacterium. Taxonomy (GTDB): domain Bacteria; phylum Acidobacteriota; class Holophagae; order Acanthopleuribacterales; family Acanthopleuribacteraceae; genus JBGTRP01. The sequence continues at coordinate 4,971 of JBGTRP010000006.1, read as the reverse complement.
GCGGGAACCTGCGTGCCTTTGACCGGCACACGATCGCCTGGCTGAAGGACACCCGTTCCCACGTGGATCTGGTCCACGGGTTTATCGAGTCCTACAACGACCCCCTCGGCTTCCGCGGCTCTTTTGAAGCCATTGTTTCGATCAAGGACGAGGAGGCGACCCGCCGTATCGAAACCATCGCCAATGAGGCTCAGTGGTTTGAGGACCACTCCCCCATCATGGACGAACACAAGAAAACCGAGGTCAAAGGCATTATCGGCACCGTGATCAACGTGGTGGTGGAAGCAGGAGACTCTTCGCCCTCCACGCCGATCGGCATTAACCTGCCCAACGCGGATTGGATTCGCGAACAGCACGGCTCCAAATCGGTGAATCTTGCCAATATCGTGGCGGGCATGAACCGCATTCAGACCCGGCTGGCCGGAGAATTTGCCTGCTCCCAGGCGGAGATCGACCGGGCCAAGGCGCATTCGGAGTTAAGCGATAATCTTCACACGGATCTCCACGAGGTCATCGGCCATGCCTCCGGAAGAATCAATCCTGGCGTGGCCACCCCCAAGGAAACCCTTAAAAACTATTACTCAACCCTGGAGGAGGCGCGCGCCGATCTGGTGGCCCTCTACTTCCTTTTGGACCCCAAGCTGGTCGAGTTGGGGATCATGCCCTCGCTTGAAACGGGGAAATGCCAGTACGACAGCTATATTCGCAATGGCCTGATGGTCCAGTTACGGCGCCTCCGGCTCGGAGAAGAGTTGGAGGAAGACCATATGCGGAACCGCCAGCTCATCGCGGCTTGGGCCTTTGAGCGGGGAACCGCAGATGGGGTCATTGAACGTCGTTCCAGAGAGGGCAAAACCTATTTTGCAATCCAAGATTACGCAAAGCTGAGAGCCCTATTTGCCGAGCTCCTGCGCGAAATTCAGCGCATCAAATCCGAGGGTGACTACGAGGCGGGCGCCGCACTGGTGGAAACCTACGGCGTCAAGGTGGACCCCGAGCTTCACCGCGAGGTACTGGAACGTTTCGAAAAGCTGAACGAGGCGCCCTATCACGGCTTCATCAACCCCCGCTTGGTCGCGGTTCAGCGGGACGAGGAAATCGTAGATGTACGCATCGAGGAACCGGCCGATTTTACCGAACAAATGCTGGAATACGCGGCTCGTTATTCCTTCCTGCCCACCTACCCGGATCCCGCATCCCAGAAGTAATCAGGATCGCGAATGGGCTGGTCCAACCGCTTGCCGCCCACCTTTTACCCTCCCCGGAAATCCGATTTTTTTCTAGAACCCGCGCTCAAAGTCTATTTTTCCTGCCATGCTGGCGCTCCGAGGAACTCCGCTCCATGGAACTTGCACTAGAAAATCCTGGTTTGGGTCCACGCAATTTCCGGAACCAGGGTTCGCCTCCGGGCCTAAAAGGGAATCCCCTATGGCCCTGAAGCCCCCGCGCAAATGGTTACCGCCGGCCCTTACATTCGCTCAATTGGCCTGCCTCGGATTTTTCGGCTTTCATGCGCTTTCGCTGAAATACGACAACCGCATCGATCGGTTTGCGGTGAAAAATCGCGCCGGGGAACGCAACTATCGCCTGTTTACGGAAAGCTTCGGCAGCCGGGAACAGTTCATCCTGGCCCTGAGCCTGTTCCAACCCCTGACCCCTGATTCCCGCCAGGCCTCGGAGGCGATCTTCGCCCGTGTCTCGGAGGTTCCAGGCGTTTCCGCATATTACTCGGAAGGAACCCTGCCAGGTCCCGGCGGACGCGCCGGCCAATCCTCTCCCTTTCCCTTCGCCAATGCCGAGGGCACGGTTTACGCGGGGCTGTTCGAGTTGGAAACGGGCGCGGACCGGGACCGAACCATTGAAGGGGTTTTGGCGTTGGGCGAGCTGCTTCAACGAGAAAACGCGAGGTTCGTCGAACGCCTGGTAATCGCGGGGGAGCCCTTGGTTAACTACCAGCTCAACCTCACCTCGCGGGAGGTGCGAGACCTTTTCTTTCCCATTCTAATGTTGCTCTCACTGCTATTTTTGAGCCTTTGCTTTCGCGGTTTCAAGGTGCTGTGGATTACGGGATTTTCCGTACTCACCTCCCTGGCCACCACCCTGGGCATCATGTCGCTCGCGGGTCAGAGTTTCAACCTTGTCACGGCCCTGATACCTTCGTTGGTTTTCGTGTTGGGCGTGGCCATGCAGGTTCACCTGTTGGTGAGCATCGGGATTCATGGTTCTGTGGGCGCCGGGCTACGGGAAAAATGGAAGCCCAACCTATGGGTTTCGGCCACAACCTCCATAGGCTTCGCGTCATTGACAACCTCCCAAGTCGCCCCAATCGCGGATATGGGCATCTACATGGCCGTGGGTATTTGGGTTGTTTATATCTGGAGCCACCTCACGCATTTCACGCTATCTCGCTGGTTGCATTTGCGGGTCAGGCCGCCCTCGATCCGGGTTCCCAGGGGGCGGGGATGGCGAGCCTTCTATTGGAGGGGCATCCGGCAACCGGCCCTACTGCTCGTGGCCGTGGGGGTCATCCTGCTGGGCGCTTACCTATTGAGCATCAACCCGAGTGAGTCCAACGGGCTGCATTATTTCGGCGAGAGCCACTTGATCCGGCGCGATACCGCGTTCGTGGAGGAAAGGCTGACCGGGGCCAGCCAGGTGGATCTATTGCTGGCCGCGCCGGAATCAGAGGAGGGTCCGCCGGTTTATTTGCCGGATACGAATGCGGTGGAGCGATTGGAGCGGCAACTGGCCCAAATCCCCCGCGTTCGCCATGTCCTGAGCCTGAACCGCCTGGCGCGCCACATGGCCGGCGCGACCGAGGTGAGCGATGGGGAAAAGGCAGGGGTGGAGGCCGATATCGGCGCAACCGCGCGAGCCATGGCGATGCTGGGACCGCCGGCATTGAAGCCCTATCTCGCCAAGCGGTTTTACCGCGTACAAATGCTGGTTGACTCCTTGGACAAAGAAGCCTACCGGGAGCTGAAGCGCAGAATCGAGTCCGCGGTCGCGGCCTCGGATCTCGGTGGAGCCCATGTCATCACGGGCCCTTTGGACCGGGTCATCGAAATACAGAGCTACCTTCTCGCATCGCTTAGCAAGAGCCTTGGCATGACGGTCATGGCGATCATGCTGTTGATGATGATTTGTTTGCGCGGCGGCAATCACCCTCTCCTGATATTGATCCCCAACCTCTTTCCCTTGGGTGGAATGGCGCTCGCCATGTGGCTTTTTCAGATGAAGACCACCATCTCCACGGTGATGGTGTTCTCTATTGCCTTCGGCATTTCGGTAGACGACACCATCCATCTGTTGCACGGCTACTTTCAAAAACGGGAAGGCGGCTTTCGGAAACGTTGGGCGCATGCCCTGGACCGAGATGGCCGCGCCATATTTTTGGCAACCCTGGTGTTGATCACGGGCTTCCTGGTGCTCACCCTTTCCTCATTCGTTCCCACGCGCCAGTTCGGGCTGCTTTTAGGGCTGGGAATGGCGCTCGCTTTCCTAGGCACGATCTGGTTCTTGCCCATCATGCTGAGGCGGTTGTACGGGCGCGGGAAAGGCTCTAACCGCGGCGGCCCTTCACCTCCTCAAACGGGCGCCGAACCCTGAGGCGAAAGAGTTACCGGCGCGCGGTTTCCCTTGGGGGCAGAAAATCCAGCCCGCCTTCCGGCCACGACTTTTTTTTGTTAGGGTGAGGAGGGCCCGCGAGCCGCACTGTCGATCCATCTCTTTGCTTTTATGCCAGCCAAGGCGGCAGTTGACGGCGACTGGAGACGCACCGCATGCGGAAATTTAGCCAACTACTATTTCCGGCTTGAGTATTGCGGCTAGCCGCACGGGAGCTCACTGAAGCCTCACGGATAATGGGACCGTCCAAAGGCGGTAAAGGAGACGAAATGAGGGGTCGCCACCGACCCGACGGGCCACACATCCAACCCGTCGAGACGCGGACATTCGAGGAGACGGCCTCCCGATCCAAACGCGACATGCTCGCGGTGGAGGAACCGCTCGAAATTCAGGTCGTCACCAGGGAGCGCGACCTGGCCCGGGCCCATTCGATCTCGGTAACCATGCGTACCCCTGGCGATGATTTTGACCTTGCGCTCGGTTTTTTGTTTACGGAATCGGTAATTGCCCAGGCTGACTGGGTAGACCATCTGGATCACGGCCAGGATCAGAAGGGCGAACCCATTTGCAACCAGGTTCGGGTCCACCTCAAGCAAGGCACGCCATTCGACCCCGGCCAACTGAGCCGGCATGTCTTTACCAGTTCGAGTTGTGGCATTTGCGGGAGGATCACCATCGACCAGGTGCGCGCGAAGACACTGGCCGCCCCTGAATCGATGGCCCCGATCGACCGCGACACGCTTTACAAGCTGCCGGCCAGTCTGCTCGCGCGGCAACCGGCATTCGAGGCAACCGGCGGCTTGCACGCCTCCGCACTGTTCGATTTCCAGGGCAACCTCATCTGCCTGAAAGAAGACGTAGGCCGCCATAACGCGCTGGACAAGGTGATCGGCGAGCTTCTGAAGCATAACCGGGTGCCCGCTTCCCGAGGCGTCCTAATGGTCAGTGGCCGCGCCAGTTTCGAGTTGGTGCAGAAGGCGCTGATGGCGGGCATCCCCATCATGGCCGCTATCGGCGCGCCCAGCAGCCTGGCCGTGGATCTGGCGCGCGAGTTCGGCATGACCCTGATCGGGTTTCTCCGCGATGGCCGCTTCAATCTGTACAGTGGGGAAAATCGTATTCGCGTTACAACTCACGGTTTGGGCAAGAAAAAAACCTCTAAACCCGGAATCAGTTGAGCTTGCGGTAGGGACCGTAGACCTTGTCGCGGGCCAGGGTGGCGGTTTCTTCGATGGAGCGGTTGGTTACATTGATCACAGGCCAGCGGCGGTGACGGCGAAAATAGGCGTTGGCCTCTTCCATTTCTTCCAAAATCGCCTGGGCGCTGCTGTACTCGGATTGGGC